>JAQVID010000034.1 GCA_028695865.1 Thermoguttaceae bacterium
CTGATGCTCCCAAGCCCGCGACGCCCGCACCGGCTCCCGCACCCGCCAAACCGGCTGTCAAATCCGCGTCCTGGTCTCCTCGGACAAGCATGTCAAGCCTGCTGACGCAATTATTCTTTTCACGCTCTTTGACAAGTGTACTTGTCGCGGATGAAGCTTCTGGGGAAGAGATGTTTCCCGGTGTTTATGCGGTCGTCAATGCCGATGGAACACTGACCATTACTTCAAGTGATTCGGGCGCACTCAAAGAACTTGAAAAAGCGGTTCACGAGATCGACGCGCGTCTGGCATCGCCCGGCCCGGCGTCTTCCGCTCAACAACCGCAAGCGACGCAAGATACCATTCATACCACATTGCCCATCTTGCAAACGCCCCGGATGCAAGACGAGCGAAACGTTCAGGCCATGATTCGTCAAAATCGTTCCCAGGCGGATCAAAAGCTTGTCATGCAAGGCCGCGATTATTCCGTCTACAAAGTCGAAAATGTAAGCGTTACACTCATGCTTCCCCGATTGCAAACGTTTTTGGGTGAAAAGCTCAATCCGTCGCCGAGTCGTCTGGCACCGTC
Source organism: Thermoguttaceae bacterium (assembly GCA_028695865.1). Classification (GTDB taxonomy): domain Bacteria; phylum Planctomycetota; class Planctomycetia; order Pirellulales; family Thermoguttaceae; genus JAUNBG01. The sequence goes on from JAQVID010000034.1 coordinate 569, forward strand.
CACAACAGCGGCCCGAAAAGGAATCAATTTCGGAACCATAACACAAGGGCCGCATATCGTGTTGTCGTCGGATATCAACATGAATACAATCATGGTCAAAGGAAGCAAAATCGACCGGGACGAAGTCGGCGCAATGATTGTTGTTCTCGACAAGACGGAACTGTTTCCCGAACCGATCACCAAACCATATAAAATTCGGGTACGCAATACAACGGTTGACAAGATGGTCCAACAGGTTTTGGTTGCGTTTCAGCGTAAATTGATGATGACACGACTTCCTGGCGACCAGCTTCCGCGAATATCCCCCAACACAACGACAAGCACGTTGGAGGTCTACGCGCCGGAACAACTTGCGCGGGAAATAGAGGAATATGTCACGGAAATGGACTCCGAGATTATCAACGATCCGGTTCGAAAAGTTCATGTTGTTGAACTTAAAAACATCAATTCGGCCATTCTGCAAAGGTATTTGCTCAATCTGCGACAGACCAACGCCATGCGTTACACCAGTCCCTATATGATCAATCCGTATTACATGTATAATATGTACAACCAGTCTGGAGCCCGGGGCCGTCGCGGTTTGTAGGGCGCCGGCACATCCCTCATATATTGTCATCACACGTTATAACCATGAAAAAATAATTGGTAATGTAAAATGTCCAAAACAAATCAAAACCTTTACGAAGCCGTTCTCACTGGCGATGTCGCCGCAACCGTTTCACTTGTAAACACAATCCTTCAGGAAAAGAGCGATCCGCGACTCATCCTTGAAGAATCGCTCTTTCCGGCAATGGTTCAGGCAGGCGAACTCTATGATCAAGGAGAATATTTTCTTCCCGATCTCGCCATGGCCGCCAAAGCGATGAAAGAGGCCATGGCGATCCTGGAACCGCTTTTAAAGAACAGCGGAGTGGAAAAGCTTGGAACGGTTGTGATCGGCACGGTCAAAGGCGATCATCACGACATCGGAAAAAACCTCGTCGCCTCCATGCTGGAAGGGAACGGCTTCGAAGTAGTCGATCTTGGTTACAATACATCCGCGGACAAATTCGTTGAAGCGGTTCGCAAATTCGAAGGCCCCGTTCTCGTCGCCCTGTCCGCCTTGTTGACCATTACCATGCCGCAAATGAAAGTGGTTATTGATCGTATAACCGCCGAAGGCCTTCGTTCCCGCGTTCGTTTCATGGTGGGAGGTGCTCCGGTTACGCAAGAGTACGCAGACCAAATCAGCGCGGACGGGTACAGTGACAGTGCCAACGCCGCCGTTGTTCTGGCCAAAAAACTGATAACCTCGTTTTGATTTTTTGTTCGGAGGTAATATGCCGTGCCCCAACGATTAACGTTTTATCTGCTGGTCGAAACATCGCGTCATTTTACCCGGGAAATACTCCGCGGGGTCATTCGATGGTCCAATCTTTACGGACCGGTGACACTCATCGTCTCGACGGATCACGTGGAGCAGGAACTCCCGCAGTTAAAAAAAATCGAAAATGTCGGCGTCATAGCCCGACTTCAGTCTCCGGGTGTCATTGAAGCGGTTAAGCGTCTTCACATCCCAGTCGTAACGATCGAACCGTGCCGCGAAGAATTCGTCAAAATTAAAAATGAATTTCAAATAAGCGAAATGGTCTCCAACGCCTCGGCCATTGCGAGCATGACATTACGGCATTTCACGTCCCGTGGATTTCACAATTTCGCCTTCTGCGGATTGCCTCAACGAATCTGGTCGTCCAAACGGCAGGAAGCGTTTGTACAAAAAGTCGAAGCTCTTAGCGCTCAATGTCATGTGTACCCCGTCGGCGACGGACCTGTCTTGCCACGCGAAGACGAATGCCTTAAACTGGCCGCCTGGCTCAAAGGGATCCCCAAGCCGGTCGCCGTACTTGCCTGTAACGACGACCGCGGAACACAACTAATTCAGGCATCTGCACTGGCCGGTATTCCCGTCCCCGATCAGGTCGCGATTCTGGGTATCGATAACGATGATCTGGTTTGCGAATTGACGTCGCCTGCCTTGTCGAGTATCGCGTTTGATCTCAAAAGAGTCGGATTCGAAGCGGCTAACCTCCTGTGGCAGTTGACATGCCAAACTGTTGCCGGATATCATTGCATACCGGTTGAACCAACCCACGTCGTAACCCGTCTTTCCACAGACGTCATGGCTCAGGATGACGAACTCGTCGCTGACGCGATACGGTATATTCGCGGCTCATTCAGATACCCGATCGGTGTGGACGACGTCGCCCGACAACTGGACGTCTCACGTCGCACCCTCGAACGACGCTTTACCAGCGTACTGGGGCGCTCGGTCCGCGAGCAGATTGAACTGTTCCGGTTTGAACAGGCACGGCAACTTTTGCTGCAAACAAACAACAGTGTTGAAACAATCGCCCTCCTGGCAGGCTTTCAACATTTCAAACCGATGCTCCGCGTCTTTCTCCAAAACGAAGGAGTCAGTCCCAATGTGTATCGTAAAAAAATGTTGACTCAATAATAATCGCCTCTGTTTTAACGAATGACACCCATTACGAACGAGTTAATTTGTACCGCGAGATTTTACGGTCGAGTGTCGTTCTTTCGATTCCCAACGCTTTGGCGGTCGAGCTCTTGTTCCAGCTAAAATGCTCCAGAGTCTTGCGTATCAGTTCCTTTTCCGATTCTTCGAGTGTGACGGGTACAAAAACACCACCGGGCACGTTACCGCCCGTCAATTCCAAAAGACTGGTGTTCCCGGTGGTCTGTATCGTGGACAAGAGCAAATCTTCCGGCTCAATGACCGGTCGCGCCGCCAAAAGTACAGCCCGTTCAATGACGTTCTTGAGTTCACGAACATTACCCGGCCAACGGTACTCCTGTAACGTTGCAAGCGCCGCCGGAGAAAAACCGCGAAAACGGCGATTCGTTTCCCTCGAATATTTCTCCAAAAAAAAATCCGCCAGTGTCTTGATATCTTCCGGTCGTTTTCGAAGCGGAGGAACCAAAATTTCCAGTACATGAAGCCGAAAGAAAAGATCATGACGGAATCGACCTTCGGCAACCTCTTCTTCTAAATTACGATTGGTCGCCGCAATAACACGAACGTCCACGGTTATCGGCTTGTTACCGCCAACCCGCTCAAAGGGCTGGCCTTCGAGCACACGCAAAAACTTCGCTTGCAAGGCCGTGCTCATTTCCGCAATTTCATCCAAAAACAACGTTCCACCGTTAGCCGCTTCAAACTTACCTATTTTACGCTCGGTCGCGCCGGTAAACGCCCCTTTTTCGTGCCCGAACAGTTCACTTGCCAACAGACTTTCTGACAGTGCAGCGCAATTCAGACAAATCATCGTCATCTTGCTTCGCGGACTGGCCGCGTGTATCGCCCGGGCAACAAGTTCCTTGCCCACACCACTCTCTCCCCGAATAAGAACCGTTGCCTTGCTTTGAGCAACACGCGAAATGAGAAAATTAATTTTCTGAATCGCCGAACCGTCTCCGACGATCTCCGATTGCTGTTCGAGCATGGACCGGAGCATTTTATTCTCCGTTCGCGCTCGATCCAAATGAGCCGTCAACTCTTTTTGATCTTGAATATGTGAAATGGCCGCGGCCAAAGTATCCGAAACAGCCAAAGAATATTTGCGGCTCGTCGAATCAGAGGAATCGGCCTCTTCTCCCATTTGAGTTTCGCAAAAAAAGAGCGTCTCGTGCCCAATGCGTATGCGGTCGCCATTGTAAAGTTCAACGTCGCCCTGTACAAGACGATCGTTCACGGCGGTACCGTTTCGACTCCCCATGTCTTTGAGAAACCAGTGCCCGTCCTGAAAATAAACTGTCGCATGGCAACGACTGCACCGGTCGTCACTGAGAATAATCGTATTCCGGCTTGAACGCCCCAGCGTCGTTTCTTTTTCAGGATCGACGAAGAATGCGCCGACAGGAACATCGTCTCGCAACAAAATTAAATTTGTTATACTATTACACATACCTACACTTAATAATCAAACGGAACATGAAAACATAAAATCAAAAACAGGGGACAGGCAGTCTCCTTACCGTCCGCGGCAGAGCAAACGCATGTCGCTGCTACTTCAGCCCGTTTGCGTCTCTTTGCCACACATAGCAGAGGGAAACAGATGGTCGCGGCCTGCTCTACGATATAATATATCATCATTTCCCTAAAAAAACAACAAAATTGGCAAAAAAAATCCATGAAGAAACGGCCCGGGTAGGCAAAGAATCTCTTTTCGTTAGAATTGGGATTATGTTTGCCCGTTTTATGTATATCCTCAACTTGTAGACAGAAGGATCGGATCATGCAGTTACCTTTCGTTTTGACGCTAATCTTTTTCGTTGCTTTACTTGTGATTGCCGCTTGGGGCATGAAAAGAACGAATAATATAAACGACTTCTTTCTGGGCGGGACAACGCTTGGTCCCTGGATTTTGGCAATTTCTTACGGAACCGCGTATTTCAGTGCCGTCGTCTTTATCGGATTTTCAGGGCAATACGGCTGGCTTTGCAGTTACAAGGCACTTTGGGTGGGCGTGCTAAACGCGGTCGGAGGCGGCCTTTTGGCCTGGCTTGTCCTGGGCAAGCGAACACGACAAATGACTCGAAGACTCAACGCCATGACGATGCCGGAATTCTTTTCTGCCCGGTATAACACCAATGGTATGAAAGTTGTAAGCGCTTTGATTATTTTTATTTTTCTTATGCCTTATTCGGCGTCCGTTTTTGCGGGCTTGAGTTATCTTTTTCAAAACGTGTTTGGTATCGAACTGTGGATTGCCTTAACCGTAACAACATTGTTCACCGGCGTTTACGTTGTAATGGGCGGCTACACGGCGGCGGCGAGAATCGATTTCCTGCAAGGGATGATTATGTTCTTTGGCACGCTTCTTATGGTCTGGTTTGTTTTTGCGAAATTTGGCGGACCGGAAGCGGCGATTGCAAGAGTTAATGAGCTTTACGCCCAACGAACGGCGATGGACAGCGGCGAATTGGCTATAAAGCCGATTCCAAACATCATTTTCTGGTCGGTCGTCTTTATGACCTCATTTGCTCCCTGGGGACTGCCGCAAATGGTTCACAAATATTACGCGATTAAAGACGAGTCGCAAATCATGCGGGGAGCAATCATTACGCTTGTTTTCGCGCTGATGATCGGTTGTGCCGCCTATGCGACCGGGGCCCTGTCCCATTTGCTTCCGGTAGAAGAACTCGATAAGGCAATGGTACAAGTCAAAGGAATTGCGACCATCGACACGAATAAACTTGTTCCGATCACGCTTGTTTACGCTCTTCCTCAATGGCTTTTGGCGATTATTCTGCTATTGGTCCTTTCGGCATCCATGTCCACGCTCAGTTCGCTCGTACTGGTTTCATCTTCGGCTGTAAGTATCGACCTGTACAAGGGTTACTTCGCTCCTGACCGTTCCCAGAAACATTATCTTTGGTTCATGCGCGTTCTGAGCGGGCTCTTCATTTTGATTTCGTATTTGATTGCCCTGTTCAATCCGTCCTGGATTGTTCCCCTTATGTCGCTCTCCTGCGGAGCCGTCGCCGGCGCGTTCCTTTCTCCTTATATGTATGGTCTTTTCTGGCGAGGAACGACCAAAATGGGAGCCTATGCCGGGATGTGGACCGGACTTATCGTCGCCAATGGGATTTATTGGGGAACCTTCATTACCTGGGGAGCAAAATACGCCAAGATGTATTCTCCCTTGGCCGCAACTTTTGCGATTATTCTTCCTTTCTTCGTCGTGCCGGTCGTAAGTTGGATGACTCGACCTGTCGCTCCCGAAACCGTTGCCAAAGCATTTGGCGATCCGGACCCAAACCAGGAGGCCGCGTAATTCTGCAAAGCCGCATTGTAAACGCGTCAAAAAAACATACCGGGGCTGCCAGAAATCTTTCTGCGGCCCCTCATCGATACACTGTCGATACGCTGTCGATATAACGCTAATGATACGATGTTCTTGTTTCTCCCGGTAAAAAAAACAGTTTTAACCTCTTCTGATTGTATAGCCGTATAGTTCTACCAAATTGGCCGTCTTTCCAGTTTTAACGGGAAGACATTTGCTTTGCGGCGAGAAACCGCCAAGAAGCCTCAGCTTACCCTTTTTGAAAGGAAATATAACATGTTCAAACATTCGGCTTTAACCATTGCCATTGCTTCCCTTGTGTTCTGTGCCGCCTCGTTCGCCCAGGCTCAATCTGTAAAATCTGTTCCGGCAAAAGCTCCAGTGACCGCTACCGTTGCCGCTCCTGCCGCCCCTGCTCCGGGTCCGGATTGCTATGACGCTCCTGATGCTTGTACTCCGGTTGCCCCGTGCTGCGATGCTCCTGAAGCCTGTACTCCGGCCGCTCCGTGCTGCGACGCTCCGGCGGCGTGTGCCCCGGATTGCTCCTGTGGTTGCGACCCGTGCTCCTGTTCCGGCTGCGTTTCTGTGATGCAAGGCAAAAAGCATTGTCACCACGGCCGCCGTGCCCGGGCATACGCTGCATGCAATCCCTGCTGCTCGCCGTGCAGTACTCCGTGCGCGCCCTGCAATTCGTGTACCGTGACTTGCGCTCCCTGCGATCCCTGCACGCCGTGCTATTCTTCCTGTTCTTACAGCGGATGTCACGGAAAGCATGGACGGCATCACGGTCGCCGGGCTGCCTGGAGTTACAGCTACTCAAACTGCTGGAACGGCTGCGGGTGCTGATCTCGCTCTTGCCCCACGTCCTTGATCCGTATATAATTATTCGCAATAGTATCGAGTGCGGAAGAGGACGTGATTTCCTTACCCAAATTACGTATATTAACACCGCAATAAATAAAACGTTGCTTCCTTAAAAAAACGAACAACAAAACCAGCGACGTGGCAACAAATTGAATAAAGGCATTCATGGGACGAAGGCGTCACAGCCGGTGCAAAAACGAAAAATGGAAGGCATTTCATGAAGAGTAATGTTGCGATACAGCAACTTGACAGCCAGGGATTGCCGATCCGGGACACGGAGTGTCCTGAAGCGGCGTTGGGCCCCGCTGTCGGCGTAATTTCGTCGGACGCAACTTGCCCGGTCTGTGACGCCCAAAGCTCGGAACCAAAGAGCGATCGGGTTGAGTCGGACCTTGAGACCGCCGAATTGGACCTTCAACGGTCCGAAACGGAACCTGGCGACAGGACGACTGATTCGGGAGGCGATAAGCCGTTACCGCCGGACTGGGGAGATATTCTCACGGAGAATGAACCCTGGCTTCGAACGGTCATAGCCGCCCGGGTCGGCGAACCGGCCGCCGTCGACGAAGTCTTTCAGGAAGTTTCGCTTGCGGCGATACGTCAACAGGCACCGATTCACGACCTGTCGAAGATTTGTCCCTGGTTGTACAGGCTGGCGATAACGCAATCGCTCCTGTACCGCCGAACGATGGGACGCAAAAAGAAATTGATTACCCGCTATACGGAAAAAATTCCGGTAGTGGAATATGATCAGAAGCAGCCTGATCCGCTTGAGTGGCTTACCGATCAGGAACGTTTCGGTCACGTGCGGGAAGCAATGTCAACGTTGCCGAAAGCGCAGCAAGAACTCCTTATGCTCAAATATGTTCACGAATGGAGTTACCGGGACATGGCCGAGCACCTTGGGATAACCGTTTCGGCGGTGCAAGCGAAATTGCATCGGGCACGCGGCTTGCTTCGGGAAAAATTGGAAAAAAAGAAAGTCGATTGTTCGTAAGTAAAGAACGATCTGCTGGGGTAGGCAAAACAACTCCGGAATCGATTGTTCGTTTGTTGTTTTGTCCGCGGCGTGCCGCTTAAAACCTGTTCGCACATGAGATACTGTTGACGTTTCATTTTTCGTTCCGTGTTTGTCGTTTGCCTTTTGAAAAATCAAGGCATTGCGTCGCGGGCAGTGAAACTCAAGTAGAACTGACATAAACACGTTCAACCCAATTAAAATTTTATGGACCGTACAATGAACACCCTCACGGCATTGACTGCGGAAGACAAGTTCATGATCGAACTTTTGGTCGACGGAGAACTCGACGACCCGCAGCGTAAGGAACTATTGATTCAGCTCGACCGGATCGAAGGCGGCTGGCGTTTCTGTGCCATTGCGTTTTTGGAATCGCAGTGCATGCGTCAGGTGTACAAACCGGCGCGAACATGCGGTGCCCGGTTTGTCTCCCCTGCCCTTTCTGGGCATGAAGTCTTCGGGCAGTCCCGGTCGATGGGTCACGCCGTTGACGTGGACGCGGTAGTGAACCGCTCTTGCGTTTCGCTTGGCTCGACAGCGCTTGCGTCCGATCCTGAAGACACTTCGCTGGTCGATCGTTTGGATTGCGGTCGCCGTTCGTCCAGTGAACCGACTATTATTCCTTTAAAAAAGGGAGGCTATCGCCCCGGACGATCATTCGTTTCTTCCGGCGGGAGCGGTGGTGGGACTTCGTGGCCCGCCGTGCTCGCGGCCATGGCAGGAGGTTTTCTTTTGGCGTTTGTTCTCACCGGACTCATTGCCTTTTTGGGATCGTCCGCGACACACACCGAGTCGTCCCCGGTCGTTCCCAACTCGTCCGGTATCCCGTTTGCCCGGAGCGAATCAGGTTCAGAGCCGGTCCAACGCGTCATGGACCCCCAAGACGACAATACCCCCATTCGCCTGGTAACACTCAAGAGCCCTGATAAAAATCTGGACGGGATTAGTGTTCCATGCGTTGATGTTGCGACGTGTTCACCGGATTCTCTGCAAGGCATGCGTAAACACAAAGCTACAGATCACTACGTCGAAAGTCTTAAAAAGAACGGGCATAAGGTCGAATCGATTTACGAAGAACTCGCGTTCCCGCTTGAGGACGGTCGAACGCTTATCCTGCCGGTCGATACGTTTAATGTGCAGTACCAAACGCCTGGTCTGCAAAGTTATCAGTAATCGATCGGCGTGAAATTCACCCTTTTACGAATAGGAATTGTTGAGAAGAATCAGGAGAGAGTTACACGATGGACAGCAAATTACGTTATGGATTATGTATTGCGATGAGTGCCGCTTCGTTTATGTTGAGCGGCTCGGACGCTCTTTGGGCTCAAGCGACGAAGCAACTGAAACAGCCGGCGGCTCCCAAAGTCGTCACCCAAAACAACGACGCAAAGCAGGCACCTGTTACACTGAAAGAAGATTCAAAAGAAGATTCGTTGGGCGACCCAAACGCGTCTCAAAACGCCCCGACTGTTCAGCCTGGAGAGCACAGCCAGTCGTACTCCGTTATTATCGAAAACAAAATCGGACCGGACGGTAAACGAATCAAAACGAAAAAGGTTTGGAAAAACGGAGCTCTTGTCGAAAACCGGCAAGATGTCGTCGAGGGCACCGATGTCGATGCCGACGCGGACGCTTCCGTGATTTTGTCCGATGGTGAAACGGCACCCGGCATGATATTGAGAAGTGAGCGTTCCGGAGACGAATCGTTTGACCCGCTCGAAGCTCTAAACGGAACACCGGCGGAAATGATGCAGCGTTTTGAGCAGCAGTTCCGACGTCAACAGGCCGAGCATGCCCGACGCATGGAAGCGTTTCGTCAGCAGCATGGTTTGGCACGCGGAATGGCCATTCCTTTTTCGGACGCCGGTCTTCCCGCCGGGAGTGCTCCTGCGGCACCGAGTCAGTATTGGATTGGCGCCTCCATCGCTCCCGTTCCGGAAATTTTGGCCGCACAACTTGACCTCCCGGCAGGCACCGGGGTACTCGTCGTGAACGTCGTGCCCGAGTCTCCCGCGGCAAAGGCGGGTATCGCCAAATATGATGTACTTGTCAAGGTTGGCAAAACCGAGATTAAAGACGCAACGGCTATTGGCAAAATTCTGGATCATGAAAAAGGTGCCCCCCAAACGTTTGAAATTTATCGCAAAGGCAAACGGATTACCCTTAACGTGACACCCGAGAAACGACCTGATTCGCCTGACGCGTTTTTGTCCAACGACGCGGACGCAAGTGGTCGCAGTCAAATTCGGGTCGTACGCCCCGGGATCATTGTTCCTGCCGACAAGGCCGCCACGGAAGCGGTAAAACCGGCCGAAAACGCCAAGCCAAAGAACGCGGACACCCCCACCGAGAAAGCCAAGACGCCTGAGGCAAAGACGACTCCTTAATGAAATGAAAGGAATAACTTGGGAATCAGGAATTAGCTGATCACAGCCAGTGCCAACGAAGAGACCGGGAACACTCATTCCCGGTTTTTTTATTGTTGCGTTAATGCCGGCAGACGACTTTTTAACCGCGATTCAGCAAGCCTTACCTTATCCATACTACGCATACTGCGCATTTATGCATATATTTCTTTTTTTGAAGAAGTAAATTTGCTCCCATGGGATTTTTTTGTCAAATTGCTCTTTACACAAAGCAAGAAAAAGGGCAAAATAAGCCAAATTTGTAAAAAAGTGGGATACGTTTTTCCACCGGAAGCTGAGTGTTACCATGGACAGGAGTATAAAATCGTGAGAAAGTCAATGATTACGGCGGTGGTCGCCGCGTCGTTATTTTTTGTTTTAAATTCAATGGTATCGGCCCAACAGGCTCCTATTTTGGTTGGGGTTTTGGATACAATGTCGGTCATTCAAAAACATCCTATTGTTACGGATCAGGTTTCCCTTATGGAACAATCGTTTCAAAAGGAAGTTTTGGAATTCCAGAAATTTCAGCAGGCGGCTACAAAAAAGGCCGAGGAAATCAGTAATACATACAAGATTGGCACAGCGGAGTATGATGAGCAGCTTCGTCCACTCCGGGACCAGGTAAGAAACACCGAAATACAGTTACAGGAAAAGCAGGCCAAACTTGCCCAGGAATTGAACAAGCTGCGTTTTAAGATACACAGCGATATTCAAGAATGTGTTCAAGCGGTTTGTCAGCAAAAAGGAATTCTTATTGTCTTTACGAAGATCAAGACTCCCCGTAAAGGCATTTCCGAGGAAATGGCCGTTGTTCGAGACGCAGATTCCAACTTTGTCATGTGGAACCGTCCGGAATGCGATATCACGCAAGATGTCATTGCCGCGTTGGCTCAACGGGTAGGCGTTTCCAAGACAACCCCGGGCGGCGCGCTGAGCAATCTCTCCGGGAATCTTACGCCCAGTGGTCCTCGCGCACAAGGCC
>JAQVID010000653.1 GCA_028695865.1 Thermoguttaceae bacterium
TTCGTATGCTTCTTTTCGCGGGAAAAGAATACGAAGGATCGTCATGACCGCAATAATCAAAACGAACGTGACAAGCATTCGGTTCAAGAAGTCGAGTTCAGGGACGAACATGTGAAACAGCCCATAAATAATCGGGCAGAGTAGCAGAGCGACCGAACCGCAAACAGCCGGAGCTTTCCGAACACAAAAACCGAACATGAACGCCGCGAAAATACCAGGTGAGATGTATCCCTGGAATTCCTGAATCGCCTTGAAGACTCCACCGTAATTGGGGTTGGCCCATATCGGCGCGATAAGACATCCGATCAATACGAAAACGACAACTGCCATACGTCCGACAAAAACGAGCTTTTGTTGGGAAGCGTTTTTGTTCAAATATCGTTGGTAAATGTCCATGGTGAAAATGGTCGAAGCCGCGTTGAGCATGGCCGCGACCGAACTGATAATTGCTCCCAGAAGCGCGGCAAGTAAAAATCCTTTGAATCCGCCTGTCGGAACCAAATTGCGAACCAAAAGCGGAAACGCCGCGTCGTGATCGAATCCGGTCAAAAGGTTCTTTTCGACAAAAGTCAATGTTTTCGCCGGATCGGCAGTGGCAATCCTGGCGATTCCTTTCTTCTGTTCGGCAAGTTGCTGCTCAAGAGTCAACTGACGTTCGCCCTTTTGCGTCGGAGCCGTAATCCCGGAAACTTTCGCGTTATAATCAAGCATCGCTTGAGCGGTATCCGGATGAAGCTTCGCAAAATCGTGATTAAAGGCAAAAAGCATAATTTTGAGCTTGGCGGGAACGTTTGCACCCGACGTGGAAGAGGAGCAGATCGCAAAATCAGCTCGACTGCCAGTCAGAGCTTCTTGCGTAAGCTGCTCAACAGGTATGTTACGAACGGATTCGAATCGGGCAAGCTCTGCCTTTCCGGATTCGGCGGCCGTATTTTTCATCTGGTCATGATACAGATTGAACGCAATCAAACCGGGGAAAATCACGATAAACGGAATCAGCAGTTTCAAACAAGCGGCAAACACGAGCCCTTTCTGCCCTTCACCAAGCGATTTGGCACCGAGAGTACGTTGAATAATATACTGATTTAATCCCCAGTAATACAGATTAGGAATCCAGATTGCGAATATCAGTGCTGTAACCGGAATTACCGTATCCCAACTGGGAAGATTCATACGGAGTTTATCGGCGTTAAGTTGGGTAAAGCGTTCGACCGCTCCAACGTTGGCAAGACTATTGGCCATGCTTTGGGAAACATCAGGAGCCGAAGCCAAGGTTTCGACGCTGGCCAAACCAAGCTGTTTCAGAGCGAAATACAGAACAATCGCTCCGCCGACCACCAAAGCGGAACCTTGAAGCAAGTCGGCCCAGGCACATGCTTTAAGTCCGCCTGTAAAGACGTAAACTGCCGCAATAATACCAATAATCCAACAGAAAACGGTCAGGGTAAGCGGGTTGCCCGCGAAGAGTACCTGGTCGCCAAATCCGATGGAAACGCGTACCTGTTCGAAAAAGACGGCGTAATTCTTGGCGCCAGCGAAGGTCACGACCGTAATATTGACACAAACGAGCATGATCATCATCATGATGGACATAATGGTACGAGCCGAGCGATTATATCGCTGTTCCAGGTACTCCGGAATGGTATAAATTCCGCTTTTCAGGAATTTTGGCAGGAAGAAAAAGGCGACAATGACCAGTGAAACGGCAGCGATCCATTCGTAACTTGCGACGGCCAAACCGATGTAATCTGAGGCCTGGCCGGACATTCCGACGAACTGTTCCGCGGAAATATTAGCCGCGATGAGTGAAAAACCGATTAACCACCATGACAACCCGCGGCCGGCAAGGAAATATGATTCACTATCGTCCCCGGACTTGCGACTAACCCCAAACGCGACAAAAAGGACCAGAAAAATGAACGCGAAAAAGACAATAACATCCATCAGCGCGTTTCCTGTCGCTCCAAAGGCAAATAAATTGCCACCGTTCAATAAACAATTCATACGAGTTTTTCCTATCAAGAAAATTGTCCAAGAGAAGAAAGAGACGCTCTTGCACTTTTGGCGGAAACAGGGTATACTGGTCCATTGAGGCGCTTTTCTCTCCGTTACATTGTTGCTTTTTCAATTATAAAAAGTCTTGTGGCAATGGTCAACCAGTTTGAGCCGAGAATGAGCCAAATATTATCAATCGGTGTTTGTTTTCTTTTCCGATGTTATTTTTGCTCATATTCCATGTGACAAGCGGGAAGAGCGACTGGGGATGTGTTATCCTGTCCACACCACGTGTTTATTATCATTGCGGAGTATATATTATGTCATCAGGCGACGAATTTGATCAAGTTGGGGACGGTGGAGAGATTTGGAAAGATATTCTCGATACCCAGGAGGAAAAGGCTGTTCCCGGCTTTGACGAAGTACTCGACTGTTATATTGAGAACGTCAAAACGGAAGCGAAACAACAGGAGAACAAGCTGTCAGCCGATGATGATTCGCCGGATTTGAATGACCTCATGAAACATATTCTGCAAGGGTTTATGAATGGTCCCGTAAATCTTACAGACGGTTCTGACAGTGAAGACATGTGCCCCAAACCGCGTGATGATGATTCAGACGACGATGATTCAGACGACGATGATTCAGACGACGATGATTCAGACGACGATGATTCAGACGACGATGATTCAGACGACGATGATTCAGACGACGATGATTCAGACGACGATGATT
>JAQVID010000654.1 GCA_028695865.1 Thermoguttaceae bacterium
AGACAAAATGAACAGCTTAGGAACAAAAAAGGATTTTGGGCGTCGAGTTGTTGTCACAGGGATGGGGCTTGTCAGTGCCGCCGGGTTGACATTGGAAGATATATGGACGACTATTCAATCAGGAAAAAGTTGTGTCCATCGGTACCAGCCAAAGGACGCGACTTGTTCTCCACTTCGATACGCGGCTCCAGTCGATGATTTTACGGGAGATATTGCCAATTTTGGCACGCTGGATGATTCTTTCAAAAAGGTTATTCGTAAGGGCTACAAGCTCATGTCCCGGGAAATCCAGATGGGAGTTGCTTCAGCACAACGGGCACTCCATGACGCCGGAGTCGCGGCGGGACAGCTCAATCCTGAACGAACAGGAGTCTCTTTTGCCAGTGACTATATTATAACGACACCAGATGAAGTCGCGGCGGGAATGAAGTCCTGCATACACGATGGAAAGTTTGATTTTTCACATTGGGCTCAGGAAGGCCTGCCGAAAATGACCCCTGTTTGGCAGCTTAAGTTCTTGCCGAACATGCCGGCCAGTCATATTTGTATCTTCAATCAATTTCGCGGACCTTGTAACGCAATTACCGGTCGGGAAGCGTCTATTGGCATGGCCTTGGGCGAAGCGGTCGAAATTATTCGAGCCGGCAAAAGCGATGCCATGCTGGTCGGGGCAACCGGTTCCCGTCTGCACCCGTTCAAACTCATTCACGCTCTGTTTCAAGGCGATGTCGCCGATGTTGATTGGCCGCCCGAAACGGTGAGCCGTCCATTTGACCCCGCGCGATGTGGTATGGTACTCGGTGAAGGCGCAGGTGCTCTCCTTCTGGAAGACGAAGAGCACGCTCTCAAACGGGGTGCCCGAATTTACGCCGAAGTTATTGGCGGTGCCTATCGAACTTGTAATTCGCATGTCCTCAAAGATGGAACCCCATCGCAAGGAAATCTGCCGGTCCCGGATATCGAAGAGTCGCTCGTATCGACCATGAAAGCTTTGTTTAAGCGTTTCGATCTTGGTCCCGCCGATTTCGACAGCATCAGTTCGGGCAGCTTTTCTTCGCAAACGCTTGACGCGGCGGAAGCCCGGGCCATTCGTCGCGTTTTGGGCGAAGCCGCAGATAAAAAGCCGGTCACGACCATTAAGGGACACATCGGTAATCCCGGCGCCGGGGGCGGAGCCATTGACCTGATCTTGAGCGTACTGGCTCTTCAGAAAGGTGTTCTGAGTCCCATATTGAACAATACGGCCGACGACGCGAATTGCCCGATTCGTCCTGTGCGAACAAACGACGTTCCTGCCGGCAACGGGTTTCTCAAGTTGGCTTTCGAACGCTTTGGCCAATCTTCAGCCGTCCTTGTTCGCAAAGTCTGACAAGGGAAATCAGACCCAAGGAACATCAGACCCAATAAACATCAGACCAGATAACTTGTTAAAACGGCGTCAACGGCACTGGCCGAAAGCGCCGAAAAACAAGGAAGCGATGCCTGCCAAATTTGTTGCATTTCGGCATAGGTCAGGTGAAGCGGCTGGTTTTCGCCCATGGCGTTCTCCGCGGACAATTCGACACCCAACGTGCTCCCGGTCGAAGCGATCGTGTCGAATTGCTCTTGGGCATACTGATTGATTTTGGCGTTTCGCGCTTCCAGATTGGCGGCGTTTTTCGCTTGCTCCTGATCTTTGACAAGAATCGCTTCATGGCCCAACACTTGATATTCTTCGCGGCTTATTGTTCCGGTCTGAAGCTGTGTGCTCAATGAACTGATTGTTTCTTTGAACGTTTCGGCAGCCTGCGTAAACGCGGCCAAAAAGCGGTCCTTGCTCTCCTGAATCTGTTGGAGTCGATATTGGTTTACATTCCCCCAAGCGGCGATACAATCAGCAGGAGTGGAAAGCGTCGGCAGTAAGTCAGGAACGGTAATATCGGAATTGTCGCCCGGGTCGGTCCAAAGCGGAACAACAAACGACAGTTCCATTGAATCGGTAAGCAGGCCATCGGACACAATAACTTTCACGACAAATTGGGTATCAGAATCAGCTTGGGTGGGAGTCAATGTCAGCGTACCATCTGAAGTAAGTGTTACACAATCTTTCGCAGTTCCGTCGATACTCCACACAAGTGTCTGAGCAGGGACATCGGAATCGGTCGCGGTCAGTTGCCAGGATTGAGTCGCGCCGACCTCCACGCTAAACGGTTCATCTTGCACAAAAGTAATCACAGGACCAAGATTGACTTCGGCGATTTCAATACCAACCGCTTCGGTCGTCGTCATGTCAGTCGTGCTGGCCAGCCAGGCGACGAACTCGACCCGATACGTACCAGGACCATCGGATTCGCTAAAAGCACGACTCCAGGAAGCAATACCGTTGGCAAGCGTCAGGGCACCGGAATCGACGAGTTGTCTGGACTCCGCGCCGTCTACGGTCGTTATTTTATACAAGCTGTACGAGGCGGTATAGTCAAGCGTCGAATCGTATTCCGGATCGGTGGTAAGATCGATGGTAAACGCAACCGATGTTGCTTCATCCGCATTGACTGTATGACCAGCGACACTGTCGCCGTCTGCGTCGAACACATTGAACGACGGTCCTTCTCCAACACGAAAAACCAGAGGCATGGTGACCTGACGCCCCACCGAATCGGTCGCAACAATACCAACATGGTACTCATAACCGGAGTCGCTTGAAGTGGGAGTCCAGCCCAGTCGATACACGCCGTCTTCGCCAAGCGTAA
>JAQVID010000655.1 GCA_028695865.1 Thermoguttaceae bacterium
GCCGTCGGCCGTGGTTGCCGCTCCATATTCGCTGATTTTTTCCGTAATAATACCCGCGTAATGCGAGGGGGCCAATTCCAACAGTTCCTCGGCCCAGGCGTGATCCGGATTATAGTATTTCACATTTCGCGGCAAGCGATCCGGATCGGACGGACACAGATACATATCGATCATTTTCTTGCCGGCGACAAGATTGTCCGTATCGTAAACTTTCTTTTTGAAGTCGATCAGGCTTTGTATATTGGCCTGTTCGCAAAAAGGAAGAATGAGTGACCCCCAGCCGAAGAAATTGCCGGTATTCGTTGCTTTATCGACAATCTTGCCTGGGGGAAACGTACCCAGGGTATCGTGGTAATTGTGCATCGACAAGCCGATTTGCCGAAGATTATTTGAGCAGGACATTCGCCGGGCCGATTCCCGAGCAGCTTGTACCGCGGGCAGGAGCAGGGCAATGAGAATACCGATAATCGCAATGACGACGAGCAATTCAACAAGAGTAAAAGCGACGCGGACACGCGGGCAACTGCTTGCCCCGGAATAATGGGCGGCAGAGTGACCTTCACGAAGTTTGAGAGACGACATCATCATACTCCTTCAATGCGGGAATAACAGGGACGAAAAGCTTAGAGAACGGAAATACGTCCCGACCGGTCGATTTATCCTTCGCAAAACGAGCCGGTACCGATTTTTCCTGGCGAAAAATCAATTAGATGTGGGTAGGTCTTCTGACTTGCGGCATCCGCGTTCGGTCTTCTCGGGGAAGTATCTCGCAAGAGATTTTCACCAATGACCATATCAAGAATGAACGCGGAGATTGTTCCGTTTACAGCGGCGAGGACCGTTCCGGTTTCGCACCGGATTCCCTGTTACGCGGACGGCTTGACAACACCGCCCGACACCGACACCCTCAAAGCTGACTTAAGTTTAACACGCCTGTGGCAGGTGTCAAGCACCGGAGAGAAGATTCTTTATTTGGCCGAGTATCCGCCGTCAACAGGAATATTTGTTCCGGTTAAATAGGCTGACGCGTTCGAAGCGAGAAAGACGATAATTCCTTTGAGATCGTCTTGCCCGGCAAGTCGGCCAAGCATTGTATTTTTGGCGTAGTTTTTTAAGAACATTTCAGGTTGATCATTTTCCAAACCACCGGGACAAATGCAATTAACGCGTATGCCAAATGGGCCCAGTTCGCTTGCCGCCCAGCGGGTGAAGTTCGTCATGCCCCCTTTTTCGTAAAAGTAAATGGGCGAGAGCGTGCCCATATTC
The DNA here is from genome assembly GCA_028695865.1 of Thermoguttaceae bacterium. GTDB lineage: Bacteria > Planctomycetota > Planctomycetia > Pirellulales > Thermoguttaceae > JAUNBG01. The sequence goes on from JAQVID010000655.1 coordinate 1,267, forward strand.
GTTCCTTCGTAGTTGGAAGGATTGCCTCCCAACAGGCCCATGTAAGAACCAATATTGATAATGGAACCGCACTTGTGTTCTTTCATGACATCGGCGGTCCGCCGCGTCAAATGAAATAAAGCTGAAGCGTTTACGTGCAGACTCTGATCGAAGACGGACATGGGCTGGTCCCACCGGGCACAAGCAACTCGCGTGACCGCGTTGTTGACCAAAACATCAATGGTTCCCGACTCCGCAACGATTTGCGAAACAACGTGGTCGATTGATTCCTCCGATTCCAAATTGAGTTGCAACGCTTTTGCGCCGTAGCGGTCGGCTGTTTCCTGCAAAGCGTCGAGATTGCGGGACGCGATCCAGGTGCGTGCACCCGCTTCACACAGTGCGGCTGTAATCTGCCGGCCGTAAAGGCCAGCGCCGCCCGTCAATAGAGCTGTTTTGCCTTGAAGCGAAAACATGTCAAGCACATTTGTCATTTGGTCGTTTCCTTTTTTTTATAGATTTATGGTATTCAGATCGGCAAGAAGCTCAATGACTTCCCGGGTTTCCTCAAAGTCGAACGGTCGTGTGCCTGTTCGTAAATATTCAATAAAAGCCAACAGCAGGCGTCGGAACGCCGTGTAATGATCCTGGCACCGCACAATCGTTTCGCCTTTGGTTCCGACGATCATGAGACTGCTCCACCAGATATCGTTGCGGTTCTCGATAACAATATCGGCGCCCGAGTCGTGCCGAAGAACAAAGGTTCCGCCTTCGACGTGTGGCGTATCAATTCGCTTAACGACATGAAAGCCTGGGCCAAGAATCGGGTATACGGATTCCAGAGCGTGTATGCCGTAAGTTTTCCACTGTTTAGGCATGGTCAAAACAAGCAGACGCGGTTGACCAAACTCAAAACAATTACGGTGAAACGGCGAGTATTCCTTGCAATATCGCATGGAGCTTGCGGACATGAACTTTTTGCCTTGCCTATTCCAGTCGAGAAAGACGGCCAAGTCTTCCCGGGTATCGCAAAGCGGTTTATCGATCAAAAGGGGTACGTCGTGTTCCATCCAAAAGCGTGCGCGTTTCACGTGTTCCGAGCCAATATCTGTTGCGATAATAACAGCGTCGACTTCGCCCAACATTTCTTCCGGCGAATCGACCACATGGGCAACGTTTGACAGTTTCGAAACGTGTAAGGCGTCTGATTTTTTATCGCAACAGACATGGGTGACGAATGCCCCGGGCACACCAATTGATTCATTGGGAACCTTGTTCAAATAATCCGGAATGCCGGGAAACGGGCACTCCTGGCTCATGGCTTCCTTGCAATAATTATTGAAGATGGCACTCCAGGAATAGGGGTGTCCATTCCCGGGAGTCATACCAATCATCCCCAGTCGAATGGCCTCAGGATGTTTGACCAATGGATGTGTTGTTAAGAGTTGATTCATTTCGTTCTCCTTGATATCATATTTT
>JAQVID010000656.1 GCA_028695865.1 Thermoguttaceae bacterium
CGTGTACTGTTCGCGTTGATCAATTCGTCCAGTTACTTGCCAACGGAAACATTGAGGAACTTGGATCGCTCCTCTTTAATTCACTTGAAGAACCGGCTTTCACGCTCATGCCGGAACTTGAAACATATAAGCGGGCCATGCAACTTCCCGGCGTTACCGGCGCTCTCATGACCGGAAGCGGGAGCTGCCTGTTTGCTCTGTGCCAAAACGCCCTGATTGCCGACACGGTCGCCTCGACCTTACGTGAACAGTTCCCTGAATGCTTTGTCCTGGCCACCGCCTCAAAGAAGCGGTAACGGCCAAAACTCGCTTGCGCTACGGCTGTTCCACTTTGATTTCTCCCAGTCGATAGTAACGCGTCTCCCCTTCCTGTCCTTTGATCGGGAGCGCGATTTCGGGCATGCCGTCCGGCTTGCCCACGGAAACGAACAGGGTATATGTGCCCGGCTTGAGTGTCGGAACATTCTCGCCAAAGTTCGGATACAGTCCCAATTCTTTCATCGGAAGAATCACTCCTTCGTTAATGGTCGGAATCGGTTTGACAAGTCCAAAATGTCCCACCGTTTCGCGCGTTATTTCTGGAGCTTTGCCCGCTTCGGCAACCGGCAGATCACGAACATTGAACGACTCATCGGTAAACGACCAAACGATATCGCCCTTGGCGTTCTTCAGTGTGAACGCCGGACATCCGCCACAGTAACACGGGGCAACACCCACATTGGCCCAAACGGTCTTGATCTGAACAGGCTGATCCAGTTTCACGACACTCGGAAAAGCCGCTTGACGCAATTCGATTCGGTAACCAAGCCTGAGATTAATCTTGTTGATAATATCACGATGTTTCTCCAGATAGGGCCGCGGCCAATCGTGAATCGACATGTAACTTGCGTGATAATCTTCAACCGCCTGAATGAGTCGTTCCGGCTTCCACTGGTTACGATAGACGCGGCGAATATAATGACCATGCTCCACAACAACAGGGAGTTTGGGCCAGAATTGAGCGGCCAACTTCTGACTGAACCATTCGTTCGGAGCGGTTGCACAAAGAATGCTGTCGTCGCGAAGGGTAACACCTTGTGAAAAAGCGTAATCGATAATTTTGGCGTGCTCGTTTCTGCGTTCTTCTCCGGCAACATCGTCGCTGATACAAAGCTGGGTCGTCGGAAAATGTTTTTTGTGTAAATCGATGTGAATTTTACACACTTGGTCCGTTTGAGCTTGCGTCAATTTGGCCGAACGACCGGTGTGCCCTTCACCATAAATACCAAAAGAACCAATATCAATAAAAGCAACATTGGGATTGTTGCCGTACCGTCGGGCAAACGCGGCAAGAAACTTGTCGAGCTTGGCAAGAAAAACAGGATCGTCGAACTTCGGTTCCCAGAGCATCGTTTGGGTACTGCCCAAATCGCTTTTGCTCCACGGATAATCGATTCCTTTGGCTCCGGCGTCGCGTACCCATTTGGGCGTCGTGTAGACGGTTCGCGGATCGCTCGCCACGATTCGAAACGCGATCTTCTTCCCTTTTTGCATCCACGGCAACGCGTATGTATCAATCAAGTCCCAGCGGAACTTCCCTTCTTCCGGCTCCAGATCGCACCAGGACAGACGGAAATAAATCGTGGAACAGCCCGGAAACCAGTCGAGCGTGTCGCCCGGAGCTTCCACCCCGCCATAGGCCCAAAGTCGTCCTGAATATTGATAAAAGACCCAGCCCATACCAGGATTGACGAGAGCCTCGTCGGTAATGCATGGCCTTACCTCAACTCGCGGTTTCGCAGCGTCCGTTGCGTTCGGTTTGGCCGTATTATCTTTCACTGCTTCGGCACCAGGCAACCAGCAACCGAAACAAACGAACAAAAGTCCGATCAGAACTAACTTCGTGTAGCGCATGACTTCTCCCATTTGGTTATTGACTTGTTATGAAACCTTATTTCCGATTCCACTTGCGTTTTCCCGTTACGACCCTGAAAGGACCGCTTTCAAGGGTCAATGGTCGCAAAGCAGGGAAAATGAAGCGCCGGTAGCGTATACCTCTGTAAAAATATTATATCAAAGTCAATCAAGAAAACCAGCAGAACAGCAGAAAAGGGCCCGGAACCCACAGAAAAACCACAAATGATTGGACGTATCGGCAAATTGATTCAAATCTCAACCACGCAGAAGACGATGAACCGCATTGTCGACGAAAAACCGCGCAGCGGTTTCCGTTCGGTGATTGTTTATAAAATCTCAATTCCCTAGGGGGTTCCGTTCGGCAGGCAGGGGCTTGCGCCGTCAGGCCGTACCCCTGGCGCACGCACCGCACTCCATATTGTATGGAGCGATTTTAGGCGTTTCGGTTCGACCAATTCGCGATTGAAACGCGGCACCCGGCTTTTTCGCTCCACGCAGAGGCCGGGGCCTGCACACATAACTTGCTCAAAGCGCGACGCTTTCGCCGCCATTGATAGTGCCCATGGCACCCCAAATACCCCATGGCGATTCGCCTTCGCAATTAGCGTAAGTTGTGCTAATCGAGGCCGAAGGATCGCCCACATTGATTGTATCGGAAACGAAACGAACTGAACCGTCAGCCATGGCAATATTCACCCCGCCGGCATGATAACTGCTCGGCGGCATCGCAACATATGAACCAGCAGGGCCAAGGCTCCCCGAACAATTCGGACCATTGGGCGGCACGACGGTTAAAAAGCCTGTGGCACAATTGTAAGCGTTGGCAAA
>JAQVID010000657.1 GCA_028695865.1 Thermoguttaceae bacterium
TGAGGAACGGGAAGCTGATGAAAACGGTGATCGCCCATGTGATGATGAATCCGGGTTTGCGGCCAGATATAAAGAGGCGTCCGTTACATTCACGTTGACAGACTCGCAGTTTGACGACAAGAAACGTGAATTCTATGAAGCGGTCAGAAAATACCATAAATCGATCAGCAGTCGTGATTTTCTTGTATTTTATTATCACGTTGAATGTAAATGGACCGCAAAAGAAGTGGCCGAAGAGCTGAATAAAATGGCAGATGATACAATGAAAATAACCGAAGGCAATGTGCGTATGGTCGCCAATCGTATCAAAAACAGGCTCATGCATTTAATTCAACAAACAGCGCTGGGCGCGGCACTCTCACCACAGGCCGGGCAGGAGACTCGTAATGAGTAACGAAACAAAACATTCGTCTCTGGAACAACCATTGGAAAATTGCCCGAGTGATGAACAGTTATCGCAATTTGTCAACTGTTCGGAATTTATGTCAGGCGATGATTTTGACAGAATAAATGAACATGTCGAAAACTGTCCTCATTGCCACGAGCGCGTGGAGCAGTTGGAGCAACAGCGAAAAAATTCCCCGGAAACAAAAGGGCAATCCTCACTGAGCGATCTTGAGCCGTGTTCGCTCCTGTTTCTCAAGAATCAGGAGGTAGACCTTGATGTTCTTCTGCCAACGCTGTCGGGACGTGTTTATATTTTGGAAGACCTTATTGGTGAAGGCGGAATGGGCGAGGTTTACAAAGCGTTGTACAATCGTCTCAAACGTCAGGTTGCGGTAAAAATCGTCCGCAATCAGAGTTGGACAGAACAATTTCGCGAGGAGATCAACGCCACAGGGCAGCTTCGGGACAAGAATATTGTGACTGCTCACGATATGGGTGAGTATGAAAACGAACAAAAGAAGAAGATGCCGTTCCTGGTCATGGAACTTTTGGAAGGGCGTGATATTAAGTCGTATGTCAAGAACAATTATCAGGTCTTTGATTCGGACGGTACGAAGCCGCTTTCGGTACGTCAGAGAGTCGTCGCGGCCTGCGATATTATTCGTCAAGCGGCCTCGGGATTGAAATGCGCTCATACCGCAGGTTTGATCCATCGGGATATTAAACCGTCCAATCTTTGGATGACTCCTGACGGCACGGTGAAAGTACTGGACTTGGGATTGGCTTTGGATGTTTCGGACGATGCTTCGAAGGCACGCTGCTGCGGAACGCCTGAATATATGTCTCCGGAACAGTTATCCGGCAGTTTGGATTTGGACTGTCGGACGGATATCTATTCACTTGGGTGTGTTTTCTATTATCTTTTGACAGGCGGTCGCAAGCCGTATTCGTCGGACGAAATTCCCGATCGTCTTCGGACGGGCGGTCATTTGCCGTTTCCGACGTTGCGTCAGGGGGGAGTGCGTGTTTCAGGCTTGCTCCAGTCGCTACTGAATAAAATGACCGCGAAAGACCCCAACGACCGATACCAATCCATGGAAGAGGTCATTCAGGCGATCACGAACTTTGAAAGATACCATGAGCGGGCAAAATATCGTCTGGGATGTGGGATGCTTCTGACGACCTTTATTTTGCTATCCTGTTGGTATTATTTTAGCTTCGTTCATGTTTACAAATCGTACTATGTCGATTATGTAGAGCATTGGGGTGTGCCGCGGGGAATCTTCGAACTTGATAAATCGCAAGTGAGTCGCCGCCAGTACCACTATCGTATTGAAACGAAAGGGGGACGCGTTGTTCGCCTGGTTCACGCCAACTCCGCCGGAACGCCAGTACCAATAGAGAGTACAGGATTTACAGGCAGGCCGATGTTTGCTGAGTATGAATATAAGAAAGCGATTAATCCACGAAATAACCAACCTTTTCTTGATTTTGTCATGTGGAAAGACAGGCGGGGAAACAAACTGGTGAAATGGGAGTATTCCCACGACAGTAAACGCAATTATGCCATAATCGTTTTGAAAAAACCGTATAATGAAACGGCACTCCTCAAAGGTACGTTTCTCTTGAAATCTTTTGGAATTGATGTTTCTTATGATATAGAAGAAACTGATATTACTTGTCATGGTATTTCTTATGATGAACAAGGGTTTCAGCGGAAAACGATATTTCTCCAAAATAACAGCGGAATTCCTGCCGCGACCAGTGACGGTGTCTATGGTCAAGAGGCAGATTACGACGAATCAGGCAGAATGAAAAAAAACAAGTATCTGGATGAAGCAGGAAACGTGTCGAAATCCACCGCGGGAATAGCATTTCAGGAATATCGATATGATACTTCAGGCAATAAAGAATGGGCTGTCAGTTATGACGAAGGCGGAAGTCCTGTTCCAGGGTTCATTCGTCAATGCAAATATGATGTAAATGGTAATTGTGAGTCTGAACAATATCTTGAATCAGATATGAAAACGTTGTACGCTCATTCTGATATTATTGAAATTCCTTTGACAAAATATGAATACGATGCCAAAGGAAATTTAAAACAGGTAGAGTACTTCGACTGCAAAAAGAATAATGTTCGCAGCTCTCATACGAACTCGGCAAAAATGATTTACGAATCGAATGCACAGGGCGACATTATTAAAAATGTAACCGTTCACGGTCAGAATATGAAAATTGGGATAATCAGGAATAAATTGGCGACGGGGCAGCGGTACCATGGAGATAATGGATGAGCGTTTGGGTCATGTAATCAAGCAGATTCCGGCC
>JAQVID010000035.1 GCA_028695865.1 Thermoguttaceae bacterium
CGGCGATTTTGTGTCCTGACGGCGAAAGTTTTAATTCGGAAAAAAAATCGACCAGATCGACAATAGCCAACTCGTTGAGTTCGGGCAACGAAAAGATTTTTTGCTTGGCAAAGACCGGAGAATCGGAAAGCGTTTCCAGTTTGAAGGCGCTGGCCTGCTCATTGAGACGACGTCCGCCACAGTGCCCGCATGGAATGATGTTCATATATTTTTCCATTGCGGCAATCTGAATCTTGCTGTTGGATTCGTTGTACTGCTTCATCATGCGGGGAATGATACCCTCGAACTTACCCCCCCACTTGTGACCGGACGGACCGCTTCGCCAAGTGAACGTAATGTGCAAGTCGCCTGTTCCCCAGAGAAACGCCTGCTTGACCTGGTCGTCCAGTTCGTCCCACGCCGTTTCCAGCGGATAGTTCTTTTCAAGATTATACGTCTTGCACAACGTATCGGAAACGCCTTGATATATATGTCGTTTCCAGCGTCCCAAGTCTTTCCATTTGCCCAGAGGAACAACGCAACCTTGCTGGAACGACTTCCCGCCATCGGGAACGAGGAGTGTCGGATCGAATGTGTGAATATATCCCAGACCTTGGCAATGGGGGCACATTCCAACCGGGCTGTTGAAGCTGAACATCTGCGGCGTCGGCGGCTCAAAACTGATATTGCAGCTTGTGCAAGCGTATTCCGTACTGAAGTAAAGGACGTTTTCTTTGCGATCGGCCTGATCTATTTCCTGGGACGGGTCAGGGAGTTGTGTGGAATCTTCGACGATCACGAGCATTTGGCTGTGGCCGACTCGCAAGGCCTGTTCGACGGATTCAGCCAGTCGCGAACGCATGGTATCCGACACGGTCAGACGATCAATAACGACTTCGATATTGTGTTTGAGTTGACGATCCAGTTTCAAATCGTCGTCGAGTCGTACAATTTTGCCGTCGGCGCGGATACGTAAAAATCCTTGCTTGCGAAGGTCTGAAAACAGGTCACGGAACTCGCCCTTTTGTTCTCGAACCACCGGAGCTAAAAGATAAAGGATAGTCCCTTCGTCAAAAGTCGAGAGTTGATCGATAATCCGGTCCTTTGTTTGAGCGGTAACCGGGCGATGACATCGGGGGCAATAACCAACACCCACGCGGGCATAGAGAACGCGCAAAAAGTCGTTGATTTCTGTAATGGTCCCGACTGTTGAACGGGTATTTTGGCCGCCTGTTTTTTGGGAAATTGAAATAGACGGGCTCAAGCCGGTAATACGATCGACGTCCGGTTTCTGAAGTTGTCCGAGAAACTGCCGGGCATAACTTGAGAAACTCTCGATATAACGGCGCTGTCCTTCGGCGTAAAGCGTATCGAAAGCAAGCGAACTTTTGCCGCTTCCACTGACACCGGTAAAACAGATGAGCTTGTTATGAGGGAGCGTCAAATCGACATCACGAAGGTTGTGTTGTCGTGCTCCCTTGACGATAATATCGGGCATACAGTTATATAATTAAATTTGTGTATTTAAAAAACGAAGGAAATTTTTTGCAAACGTTCGGCAAGTTCTGACATGAGTGCGTTTTCTTCCGCTTCGGTCGGAGCCTGATACGTAACCGAAAAACGAAGGAACGCTCCCGCGTTATCCCAAGGAACCGTACAAATCGACTGCTCCGCAATGAGAAATTGGCTGACCTCTTCCGCATTGGCAAATTTGCGACCGTCGGCACACCCCTTTGGGGCCTTCGTGTAAAGAAAATATGTTCCGCCCGGGACTTCACACTGAAAACCGCTTTTCTTCAGGGTTTGTACCAATTTTTCCAGTCGGCGTTTATATTTTACCCGGGCACGTTCGGGAATGCTGTCGTCGTCGAGAGCGGCAGCCGCCGACTTTTGAATGGCCAAAAATTGACCGCTGTCACTATTATCTTTAATATCCGCAAAAGCGTGAACGATGCGGGCGTTTCCGCAAACCCAGCCAAGACGCCAGCCGATCATGTGCCAGCCTTTGGACATGGAATGAATTTCCACGCCGACCTCACGAGCGCCTTCAACTTCCAAAAAGCTCATCGGACGTGTGCGAAAGCTAAACATGGAATGAGCCGCGTCTTGTATTACAACAATATGATTCTTTTTCGCAAAATCGATTACTTTGGTAAAAAACTCTACTGTTCCCAACTGACCTGTTGGACTGTTTGGGTAATTTATCACGAGAAGCTTGGTTTTTTTAAGGACTTCTTCTGGAATTGAGTCGAGATCGGGATAAAAGTCGTTTTCCGCGGTCAGGGGGAGCGGATAGACCGATCCGCCACAGTATTTGGTATGTGTACCCGCGACGGGGTAGCCCGGGACGGTCATGAGTGTAATGTCACCGGGGTTGATAAAAGCTTCTGGAATCATTGCCAGCGCTGTTTTTGAACCCATGCAATGGTTAATTTCGGTTTGCGGATCGAGTTCGACGCCGAATTGGCGTTTCATGAATCGGGCGACCGCGTCCTTATATTCCTGGCAACCGTTGTCGGCATAGCCGCGATTTTCGAGCTTGTTGATTTCTTGCTCCATTCGCTTTCGAATGGAGGGGTCGGCCATTTCATCGTTTTCACCAATACCAAAGTCGAGCAAATGCCGGTCAGGGAAGTCGGCCAAGGCTTTTCGCTTGGCGCGTTTGATTTTTTCGAATTTATATATTTCCGTACTTTTTCCGTAGTCTTTTCCGCCGATACGTTCGGCGAAAAGTTGCTGAAAATAAGGTTCATTCATTGTGAGCAGGTCCTTAACCAAGGCATAAGTGTTCGATTGTTCAAAGAAAAATTACCAACCCTCTATTATATTCGATTTTCCCTTTTTGGCACGGGGGTCACAGTGTAATTTATAAAAGAATTCTGTGTGAACAAATGGTGTGAGCGAACAGTATTTCTTTGTGTGGGGCAAGCAGACGAATAATCGCCAAAAAAACGGTCAGTAACCCCGGGAGTCCCGCTTGTTTCGCTTCAAAAAAAGAATAGAATGAGCAATATGTCAGCGCCAGTGGCGCAACTGGATAGCGCATCGGTCTTCGGAACCGAGGGTTGGGGGTTCGAATCCCTCCTGGCGTATTTTAAGGGTTTTTGATCTTGCGGCCAAAAGCCCTTTTTTTATGAACATTTCTTCGGAACATTGGGTCAACATCAGGTTGTGTGCCGCGATCAGGTTGTGTGTCGCGATTGATTCAGGATATTTTCCCTGTTTGCCTTGGACTTTATTACGTCATCGCGAGAATTATTTGTATTTGTTTGTTCGAAGCTGTTGCAATTCGTACTTGACTTTGCTAAAATATCAGATTGAGACGAGTTGAGGCGGTTTGTACGTTTGTGATTTTCTCAATTCGTACCGTTAGACCGCCAGACTTGTTTAAGCCCTGATTCCAATAATCCGGTGGAAGGGTCACTGGAAACCTGAATGAAGTCATATTATTAGCGAGGAGAAAACGAACATGAAACAGTCTCGACGAAGTTTTTTGGCGACCACAGCGGTACTTTCCGCGGCGGCGATGGCGGGAGTTCCCCGGGTACACGCGGCAGAATCGTCCATTTTGAAGATTGGGCTTATCGGTTGCGGCGGACGTGGAAGCGGCGCAGCGTCTGATGCTTTGACGATTGATCCGCAAACGAAGCTGGTAGCCGCGTGCGATATTTTTGCCGAGCGAGCCAATGCGTCCATGGAAGGTCTCAAAACGAAGTTCGGCGACCGTGTTGCCGTTACGCCTGAAACCTTGTTCATTGGATTCGACGCGTACAAAAAAGTACTCGCGACAGATGTTGATGTCGTGATTCTTGCCACACCGCAGCATTTTCGCCCGATCACTCTTCGTGACGCCATAGCTGCCGGCAAGCATGTTTTCTGCGAAAAGCCGGTCGCGATTGACGGTGCCGGGATTCGTATGGTTATGGCCGCCGCGGAAGAAGCCCGAAAGAAAAAACTCAATCTGGTTTCCGGTTTGGTCAATCGTTACCACACCCCGAACATGGACATTGTTAAGCGGATTCACGACGGTGGAATCGGCAAGATCATCAGTGCCCGGGCTCATCGAATGGGGGGGCAGTTGTGGAAACGTCCGCGAGTCGAGGGCGATACGGAAATGAAATACCAGATGCGTAACTGGGTTAATTTCAACTGGATTGCCAGTGAATATATTAACGACGTAACGATTCACCAGATAGACCTTTGTCTTTGGGCAATGGGTGACCCGACTCCGGTTGCCGCGATTGGTATGGGGGGACGCACCGGTCGGCGCGGGATCGATACCGGCGATATGTATGACTGCATGGCCAATACATTTGAATTTGAGGATGGTCGTTTTATCATGTCGTATTCGCGTCAGATTCCGGGTACCTGGAGTGACTGCGCGGCATATGTACACGGTTCCGAGGGAATCGCGACCATGAAGGGGACCTGGCTCAAGGGAAGCGGTATTGCCGGCGCTCATCCGTTCGAAGCGGGCAAAGCTGAAATAGTCGGGACGCAGTACGAGCACAAAGTTTTGTTGGACGCTATCCGCAGCGGCGGGAAAGTTTACGTAAACAATGGAAGTTACATGGCCAACTCGACCATGACGTGTATTTTGGGCAAGCTTGCGGCTTATACCGGCAAGCGGGTTACGTGGGAAGAAGCATTGGCATACGAAGAGAAAAAGCCGTCTTCCTACAGTTGGGATGCCGTTCCGCCGACGCTTCCCAACGAGCAAGGTCTGTACAAGATCGCCATTCCGAATGTCGGTTGGGAATATCTTAACTGATCGAGCGTTTGGATTGTTTTTTTTCAGGTCCCGGGCGCCGGTTCCGGGACTTGTGCTAGTGTGATACTGTTTTGCTGCCGATACTTTAATTTGGGTGATTCATTTCCCTGTTTGGTATGGGAAAACGGGCTTTGAGGTCGCATCATGAAGAATCAGGCAAAACCGTTTTTTATGTTCTGTGCTGTAGAGGCCACGCGTATCTTTCATGATGTTTGAGAACATGCAGAACATGTCAGAACATTCAAGAGTAAATTCAGGCCGTTGCCGCCAACGAATCGGCCAGCGCGTTCCAGTCTGTATCAGGGCCGACGGCAACATACTCGCATTCTGAAAGCGAGCGGAACCAGGTTCCTTGCGACTTGGCGAAATTGCGGCTCAACTGTTTCGTTCGGGCAATCGCGTCGTCGAGTGACATTTCCAGTCGCAGGTGCGCGATGAGTTCGCGGTATCCCACGGCTTGAGACGCTGTTTTTCCCAGTGGTTGCGGACGAGCCAGAAGTTGCTTGACTTCGTTGAGAAAACCGTCGTTCATCATGATATCGACCCGCCGATTGATTCGTTCGTAAAGAAGTTCCCGATTCCAGTCGAGTACAAATACGCGAACTTCATCCCGGGACGCGGGAGAGTCGAATTGCTTCTGAAAAAACGAAATGGGCTTGCCTGTCTTTTCAAAAACTTCGAGAGCGCGAATGATGCGGCGTTTGTCGTTGGGGTGAAGTCGCAGGGCCGTTTCCGGGTCTATTTGTTCCAGTTCGTGATGAAGGGTACTTGTTCCATTGAGCTGACAGCGTTGTTCTGTTTCGGAGCGAAAGAGCGGATCGCTTCCGGGCCCGTCAAATATTCCGCGGATCATTCCTTTGAGATAAAGAGGAGTGCCGCCGACGAAAAGAACTCGTTTTTTCCGGGCATGAATATCCGCCACGGCGCAAGAAGCCAAGGTAACATAAGCGGCCAGCGAAAAATCGTTGGACGGATCGACCACGTCAATCATGTGGTGCGTGATTCCGCAGCGTTCTTGCAACGTCGGCTTGGCGGTACCGATATTCATATGGCGATAAACGGCCATGGAGTCAAGCGAGATGATTTCGGCGTCGAGTCGTTGGGCAAGTTCCACCCCTAATCGCGTTTTGCCTGACGCGGTTGGACCGGTTAAGAACCAGCAGTTCGTTACGCGGGGAATGACTCGAAATTCTTGCGATTCAACCGACATGTAAAACCTTTGAATGTGATGTGACCGATACTTCAATTCCGCGATTCATTTCCCGCAGAGCTTCAAAACGGAGTTTAATCGTGAAGGCAAATTGGTCAGTCGGCAGGAAATCGACGTTTCATCGTTTCGGAGACTTCGTTGAGCCAATGTTTTCGATCTTCCGGCGAACTCAAGATGATCGGTTCGAAATTACGGTGTTCAAACGAACGGCATCCGCACAAGCCGAAAACGATCGTTTTCCAGAAATGCGCAATGGGGTTTTTGTACACCGTTTCCTCAACATCTTTGGGGGTATTGGAAGTTGAAAAGACTTGAACAATTTTATCGGTCATTTGCGGCAGTGGTCCATCCTGTGTAAAGCGATAAGCGAATCCGGCGCGGAGTACGCGGTCAAGCCACCCCTTTAAAATTGCCGGAGGTGCTCCCCACCAGTTGGGATGAATAAAAACCAGGCCGTCGCTGTGACGCACATCGTTCATTGCCTTGCGAATCGGTTCCGGCAGTTCATTTTCTTCGCGTTTTTCTTCACCTGCCGGCAGTACCGGATCGAATTTCTCGTGATAAAGGTCGTGTAAGACGACCTCATGACCTTGGGCGGAAAGAGTATCGCTTACCGTCTTCGTAATGGCGTGATTAAAACTTGCTCCTGTATTCGGATGTGCGACGATCACGGATATTTTCATGGGAACCTTCCTGTATGCTGTTCAATTTTTGGGTTTTGCTTGATTTTTTCTGCGGTATGGTGCGTGGGTGCCGTTTTCAAAAAGTCCACGGGTGAACGCGACAGAAAAAAAGAAGAGTTGGTCCTGTCAATGACTGGTTTGTGTCTACCCGACGAAAGGACTGCTTTTTGCGGTCCGGTCGGGTAAGTTGAGTATTGTATAAACTGTGTGATTATTATTTATTGACACTGAATTTGTGGATCGTTGTGTGTCGATAAACGTTGCCCGGCCGCAAAACGACGTTGGGAAACTGCGGCTGATTGGGGGAATCAGGATAATGCTGCGTTTCCAGGCAGAAAGCCGAATGCTTTTCGTATTGGTAACCGTCTATACCTGTTGTGCCGTTCAGGAAGTTTCCGGTATAAAACTGAACAGCGGGTTCGGTTGTCCAAATTTCCATGGTTCGGCCTGATTTGGGGTCTTCCACTTGAGCGCAAAACGTCAATTCACCCGGTTTTTTTTCTTCCAGAACAAGGCAATGATCATAACCGCCATTGAATTGCGGCTGTGTCACTTTCGCAATGTCGCGACCAATCGTCTTGGGCGTTCTAAAATCGAGCGGAGTACCGTCGACAGGAAGAACTTCACCGGTTGGAATCAAGGTTGCGTCGGTTGGCAGGTAATGAGTAGCGCCCAAATGAACTTTATGATTCAGAATGGAGCCGCCCTTGCTTCCGGCCAAATTCCAGAAGGTGTGATTGGTCAGATTGAGTACGGTAGGCGCATCGGTTGTTGCCGTGTAATCGATAACAAGTTCGTCGTCGTTGGTCAGAATATATTTGACGACGACGGTCAAGTTGCCTGGGTATCCTTCTTCGCCGTCTTTGGCGGTATATTCCAGCTTGAGTCCCACACCGTTTTCCCGTTCGAAAGGAGTGACGTTCCAAAGGACCTGGTCAAAACCTTTGAGTCCGCCATGAAGAGCGTTTTTTCCGTTATTGATCGGCAGGGAATACGTTTTGCCGTCGAGTTTGAATTTTCCTTTTGCGATACGATTACCGTAGCGCCCGACCAGGGACCCGAAGAACGGTCGATTTGCCTGATACTCCGGGACCGTCTTCAGATTGGCGGAAACATTGTCAAATTTCCCTTGGCGGTCGACGATTTCCAGTGAGTAGAGTACACCGCCGAAATCAAGAATTTGGGCTGTCGTACCATTGGTGTTTTTCAATGTCCAGACAGTTACATTTTGGCCTTCTTTTGTTTTTCCGAAAAGTTCCGAGGTTGCCGGTATCACCTTGTTATCTCCTTGCTTTTTTGTCGATGGGACAGAAACTGCGACTGTTGGGCTTTTCGATTCAGCGCCAAAACTGGTCGATGCGGTTTCCAGAAAGCTAAGGCAAGTCGTGGTCAGACTTGCGATTGCCAATACAAAAAATATCATGGTACAACTTTGTCGCACGGTTTTCTCCTATATTATACAGGTCTTGCCTGGGACTCGGGCGAAATACTCCCGTTCCATCATGAAATGATTATACCCTGTTGGTACGCTGTTTGCAAGAGACCTGTCTGCTATTGTAAAAATTGCGTTCGCGTGGTCCGTTTTATTGATTTTGTCTTTCGCTTTTGGTATAATTCCCGTTATATGCGGTTTTTCGTGTTGTGCGGCCTGAGATTCCCCGTTTTCCGAAGGTAAACGGGGAGTGAATAGCGAAAAATTGAAGAATCGGTAGTGAAAGCGGGTTTGTCGTTGTTTTTCGTGTTGTGCGGCCTGAGATTCCCCGTTTTCCGAAGGTAAACGGGGGGAGAATGGCGAAAAATTGAAGAATCGGTAGTGAAAGCGGGTTTGTCGTTGTTTTTCGAGTTGTGCGGCCTGAGATTCCCCGTTTTCCGAAGGTAAACGGGGGGAGAATAGCGAAAAATTGAAGAATCGGTAGTGAAAAGTTCTGCAGGTTGCAACGCAACCCAATGCAAAGAAAGAGGTGTAGCCGATGTTGGTCCAGTGTGTTCGTTTTATTAGTATTATTATGGTTTTAACCGCGTTTGTTTCTCAAAGTCTGTCTTCAGAAGGGAAGGGAACTAATCAGAACGGCAAAATACGTGTTCTTTTGGTTACCGGAGGTCATCACTATGAAGAGCAGGCGTTTGGGGCCTTTTTCGCCCAATTTCCGGAACTTGAAATGGAGCACGCGATCGTTCCGAAAGACCGCGACCGAATAGCGCCGGGCCTGGAAAAAGAGTTTGATGTTCTGATGTTATACGATCAGGACAATTCGCCCATAACAGACAAAGAGAAACAGAATTTCGTTGATCTGCTTAATCGGGGCATTGGGCTTTTTGTCCTTCATCATCATTTGAGTGCGCACCAGAATTGGGAAACGCATTTTGATCTGATCGGAGGTCGCGATTTCTGGAAAAAAGGAGCAACTTCTTTTACTTTTCGCGGCAAAGAGTATCCCATGAGTACGTTTATCGACAATTTGGACATTGATATTCAAATTGCCGATCCCAATCATCCGATTACGCAAGGTATTGGCGAATTTGTTATTCGTGACGAAGCTTATGGTAAATGTTTGGTTCATCCGGACGCGCATGTTCTGCTTACATCAAAGCATGCAAACGCAACGCCGCAAGTCGCCTGGACCTGGAAATATGGGGCCAGTCCTGTTTTCGTGAACATGCTCGGTCATGGCCCTTCTGCCTGGAATCAGCCGGAGTTCGGTAAAATTTTCATTCAGGCGACGCGGTGGCTCTGTGAGAATCGGCCTGTTCGAACAAAAAAAGCTGATGAAGGCGTCAAGCATCTCAAGCCGGGTCTTATTCTCTCGTTCGACGATTGCGGTAATATTCCCGGTTGGGTTGCGGCCCTTCCGCTTTTTGAGAAATACAACGTGAAGGCGACCTTTTTCATTAACGGTCCGGGCCGTATGACTCCGGAACAACAAGAGGGACTTAAAAAACTCATGGCCGCCGGTCACGCGGTGGGTTCGCATGGAGTCAATCACGCGGACAGCATACGTTTTATTGAAAAGCAGGGGGCAGACGCGTTTTTGTCGAAAGAAATCAAACCCGCTCACGAGGCGTTACGTCAATTGGGTGCTTCACCGGTTTCGTTTGCATGGCCCAACGGCTGGAACAACGACGCGACAGATCGGGCGATTGCGAAATATTATCGTCATGCCCGGGGAGCGGCCAGACGTTTTCCGGAAAAAGGCTCCATGGCGGAGGAGAATCGCTTTTTTACTCCGGTGGGGCAGACAACTCTTCGCGTGACGTTTCCTGGTCACGGTTTGGACAACGTTACTGAAGTTGAACTTGAAAGGCATATTTATCCATCGCTCCAGAGAATCAAGCATCGCGGCGAACTATTGACCGTTTACGCTCATACCATATCGCCCAGTGGTCAAGGACTTAGTGTTCGGCCTGAAATTTTGGAGAAGATATTCATTCGGGCAAAAGAACTTGGTTTGGAATTTTACCGGTTCGATGATATTCCGTAAATTTGGCTGTTATTGACGCAAGAATAAGCAAGTTTTTGTGAACAAGCCGATTTGTTCGCGTCAGTAGGGTACTTGCTTCAGGCTCATGCAGGAATGCTTGTTTTTTTTTGCGTTAGGCGGCCTGAAACTTTTCCCCGTTTTTCGAAGGAATTTCGAAGGTAAACGGGGAGTCGATGACCGAGAATTGAAGAATCGGTCATATCATTTTCGTCAGTCGCCAAGGTCGGCTGGTCTGACCAATCTGTTTTTTGTAAAAACGATACCCGAGACGTTCTGTTGAGGCAAAATATATGGTTTTTGGTTCTCTGGAGTGAGATCACCAATACCCTTTCCGCAAACGGATACAGATTTTTATTCCCTGTAAAGACTTACTTCGATTTCAGTTCGATATCAAACCTGTTTTCGCCTTCCTGAACGGTATAGGTTAATCCGCTCTGGACATAGTCGCAGTATTTTCGGGGAATGGGGGAAGGTTTGGGGGTGGGCGATTCCGGCCCGGACGGCGGCGCGATATTAGCCGCCACGGTAACGAGGTATGGTCCCACGCCCAATTTATTGACCCGGTATGTTCCGTCAGGCTCAATAAAACACCCGTTACTCCGGCCCGTTAGATCGTCAAAAAAACTGACAGCAACGGTGGTATTATTGGTCAAAGGTTTATTGTCGAGCTTTACCGTTCCGGAGACATTTCCGCGTTGGTTTTTATACGAGCCCCCTCCTGACATGGATGGTTTTCCATGTATATTTAGGGAAAAGGTAAGTTGAGATCGCGGGTGACGTTGAGCGAAATCAGATTAGGACGCAATCCACGGTTCTGATTGGCTTTGTGTCCGTGTGGCTGATTTTGGCACGGTCAGAAAGCCTCTTGGAAACGTTGCGTCTTCCAGGTAACTTCCGTGTTTTGTTCGTCATGATTGTCATGTCTGTCACGGTAGCGAGTATTATGTGGTGAGAGTACTTGATTTTTTTAATGAGGGTAACGGTCCCACCTGAAGATGATTGTTTTACATAAAGTGTATTTATGTTGCTTTATAGTGGGTTCCACGTATGGCGTTTTGTCGTCAAATTGTACCCAATATAAAGAAAGTATACGAAATGAGCCACAGTTATTTATTTGTTTTTCACATGCGAGGTCCTGTGATGTCCGGCGAAGATAAAAAAGAAATCAGACATAGCGAGTATTCCACAACAACGTCAACCGAATTGATCGAGCGAATGAAAAGAACGAGGAACAGGCATGGGAATATTTTCTCAGATTCTATGGAGGGCTTATTCGCAGTTGGGTGAATAAATCTGGAGCGATTTCAGGTATGGTCCAAGACGACCTGGTGCAGGAATTCATGTTGCGTCTTCTTAAGGAGATGCCGAAATACGATCGCAGCAGGGCAGTTGTGAGCGGCCAAAAACGGCGGGGGCATTTCCGCGGTTGGATGAAAACAATCTGTCA
>JAQVID010000658.1 GCA_028695865.1 Thermoguttaceae bacterium
CTCACGAAAACGACGCAGGTATTCGAAGTTTTCAGGGCCGATTTATCTCGCGAACAGGATCAGGACCGATTCGTCGAAAGCGTTTTCAACTCGCTGGGCACAGCCAATCGTCTGGCGGGATGGATTAACGCGGCAGGAGTTGATCTCATGGCACTGTAGCGAAGCGGCGCAACTTTCGAGCAGCGTCTGCAAGCGGTTCTGTCGATCGATGTGGTCGCCTCTGTGCGCATGTCGCGGCAAGTCGGTGCCCGGCTTTGCGAAAATCAGCCGCAAAGCAAATCACAAAAAATAAAGCCGCTCGCCCCCGCTCGACCACTCATTCTTTTTTTCAGCTGGGACGGCGCCTTTCGCGGGCGAAAGGGTGAAACGTCTCTCTTGTATGCCACCGCCAAAGGAGCCGTGGCCGCCGCCGCAAAATCGCTTGCGCAGCAGTTGGCTCCTCATGTTCGCGTTTGTACCATTTCACCCGGTTGGATTAAAACTTCCTGGGGAAAAGGCGCGTCAAGCCAAGCTCATCGGCGGGCGTGTTCCGAATCCCTGTCCGGCCGCTGGGGAACGCCGGAAGAAATCGCGGCCTTCGTCGCTTATCTTCTGTCGCCGCAAGCCGATTTTCTCAACGGCGAAAATTTTATCGCAAACGGCGGATTCCGGGTTCCGTAATATCCAATCGTTCAAATACCCGACTGTTCAAAACGATTTTCTGAATCGAACTGTCGTAAATCACATACAGCCTTGAGTTCATTCCCAAGGCTGTATACCGGTTTTACCTGATTGTTTACGCTGAACAGTCTGAAATTCCCCATGTCCCACGGGTAAGCGGGAAACCAATCACCGAAAACTGATGTATGATCAGTATAACCTCGGTGACGGGACAGGCGACTTTCAGCAGACTACTTCTTCATCGCGGCGGCAAGAATTTCTGAAGTGCTCGGACGCATGATACGCGGATCGACATGCTCTCCCCGTTGGAGTGTGGCGCGAACTTCTTTTCCTGAAATGAACACCGGTTTTTCGTCCGGGTGATTTTCCATCAGGTCAACGCGACCGATCGAAGCATAATACGCGGCAAAACCAACGCGAAGCGGTTTTTCTTGAAGATCACCGGCCAGATGATCAAAGATTTCCTGGGCATCGAAGTCGCCCCAGATCGCGGTTCCGTCTTTATAAGGAGCATCGGCATGCTTGCGACCGATAATCAGGTCGGTAAAGCCAAAGTTCTGACGATAAATCGCGTGCATAACGGCTTCTTTCGGACCACCGTAAAACATCTTGATATCAAGTCCCAAAAGAATCACACGGTCAGGAACCGATTCGTTCATTTTCGCCCAAAGTTCGTGATCACTGTCGCCCTCGCCCAAAGCGCGATTGTTGATCAGTTTTTCGTAAGTTTGCATACGGATTTCGGCGTTAACGTCGTCGCCTTTGGTTTCGCCCACAAGCGGATTGAGGCAGGCTCCGGCATTGAATCCGTCTTTAAGAAGTTTTTCCAAACCGTAGACCAAAGCGTATTCATGTGCCCGGTGGAGGGGATTACGCGTCTGGAAGGCAACGACTCGTTCCCAGCCCCGTTTCGCCAATGCGGCACGAACTTCTTTTGGGGAAAGAACATATTTGCCAAACGCCGGATTCTTCGGTTGGGGCAATACATGAATGGTTCCCCCCAAGAGACAGGTTTTATCCGCGTCGTGAACAAGAACCATATCTGCGCCCGGATGGTCCGTTCGGTCGGTAAGATAAACACTTTTAATATACTTCTGTTTATCCCAAGGAAAAATATCACTGACTTCAAGCGTAGCGACAACTTCATCGCGACCATTGACCAAAGCGACTTCCTGCCCCACTTTAAGCGATTTGGCAAGCTCTTCGGTTACAGGCAAAGAAAGCGGAATCGTCCAGGCGTATTTCTTGCCATGATATAAAATATAAGACTCATCCAAAACGCGATTGTAGGTTTCGGAATCCATCGGCCCGGAAAGCGGAGTAAGTCCGCCGTCGCCCCAACGGTAAACAGTCGAAAGATCGGCGTCGCTCACCGGAACTCTGGTTAAACGACTCGCCTTTGCCTTAACATCGGCTACCGCATCGGCAACAACAGCGCACGCGGTCGGTTCGGTCAAACCTCCATGAAACAATACTAAATCAGCCATACGATCCTTTCTTAAACCAAAAAGTTTTGTAAAACGCGTAAATTATTCATTTTTTCATTATAGACGAAAAGAGTGTTTTCAACATCCACCCGACGCAAAAAAATAAAGACGAATACCCCTCATGGACATTCGTCTTTAACTGTTCAATCAAACATACGAACACAATTGAATCAAAAGTATTGTTTTTTGCGTTTTTATTCCCTGTAATACAAGGAAATCAGTGGAATCAACCAAAATTCCGTTGGATCATCTTGTCGAGAGCCATTTCCAAAAATTCGGGAGCATCATAATACCCGGAAGCAATTTTAGCCCGGGCTTCGTTGACCAGATCGAGTCGAATGTCACTGGCTCCAACGGTTGCGGAAGCGTCCGCAGAGGGTCCAACCTGACGCGCGGTATTCGAAATATCGATTTCGTCCTTAACCGGCTGGCTGAGTTGCGTATCAACTTCCGTGCTCTTGGAGAATTTTTCAGTCTGATGCGGGGCGGAAATACCTTGGGCACCATGAATAATATGAGTTCCGTAAACTTCCATTTTATTTCTCCTGAAAAAGGGGTGTTGG
>JAQVID010000659.1 GCA_028695865.1 Thermoguttaceae bacterium
CACGCTCTTCCGGTCTGCGGTCGTTTAAACGTGCACACGAGTGGATTTTCCTGCCTTGGTTTTCAGCCCCTTGGAGAACGACGAACAATGAAACAAACACGAGTTTTACTGTTTATCGCGGTGATATTACTGGAAATGTACGTGGGAACAGCTTTTGGCCAATCGGGATCAAATGTACCGGAGGCAAACGGCAAGACAAGCGGACAGCGTCAGGTTGTTAAGATTGGTTCTGTCGACTACGCTTTTCGATGGTGTGCTCCAGGAACGTTTCTTATGGGTGCCGCCCCATCTGATACCGCAAGTTTTCCGGATGAAATTCTACACCAGGTCACGCTGACACAAGGCTTTTGGATTCTCGAAACCGAAGTAACACAAAAGATGTACTCGGATATTGTCGGAGATAATCCCAGCGCGTTTTCGCGTGAAAAATTTTATAAGCCAGGCCCCGTCATGCAAGAATTGGATTCATGGCCGGTCGAATCGGTGACGTGGTATGATGCTGTTTCATTCTGTCGTAAATTAACAAAACGACTTGCGGCGGCAGGATACGAATTCCGATTACCAACCGAAGCTCAATGGGAATACGCGTGTCGGGCAGGAAGTCGCAACGCGTTTTCCGGACCGCTGGAAAAAACAGGCTGGACCCGTGTCGACAGTCATTCTCCCGCAAAAGTGGGAACCAAAAAGCCAAACGCCTGGGGAATTTACGATATGCATGGCAATGTTTTCGAATGGTGTCAGGATTGGGTTGGTCCCTATTCCAGTGAGCCGGTAAGTGATCCGTCAGGGCCAACCGATGGACAGTACAAAATGATTCGGGGAGGCGCTTGGCACCACATGCCGCGCTATGCCCGGTCTTCGTTCCGGTATGACATATACTTCCCGGACTCCATACACAGTGGCCTGGGGTTTCGTGTGATCATGATCGCCCGTTAATCGTTTCACCTTGCGGAACTGCAGAAAGGAAGTCTTGTATGAAAAACCGTGTTTCTTTTGTTTTATTATCGATACTGCTTTGGAGTCTTTTGATTTTATCTCCTGTTGGAGCCAACGACGCAAACGATGTCAGCCATGCAGGCGATGTCAATGATCATGTCGATTGCGACGTGCTCGTGGTCGGGGGAAGCGGTACAGGCGCAACGGCCGCGATTCAGTCGGCGCGACTGGGCGTCAGAACGATTCTCCTTGAAATTTCGCATAAAATGGGGGGAACCAATGTGACGGCGGGCGTAACGAGCATTCACGTTTTCGGAGCGTGGAATCATCAGATCATCGGGGGAATTCCTTGGGAGATCATGGAAGACCTTGTCTCTTTGGGTGGGGCAAGACTCCCGGACCTGAGCGTCTCATATGGTCGCAGCCAAGGCAAAGCGGCCGTGAATGTTCAGCCGGACCTGTACAGTATTGTACTGGAAGACAAATGTCTTGCCGCCGGAGTGGAATTGCGATATTTCGAAGCACCCTCGTCGGTCAAGGCACTCCAGGACGACTCCGGTTATCACTGGCAGGTCATAACTTCCGCCATGGGAAAACTGCGGCAAATCCGGTGTCGTGAAATGATCGACTGCACCGGTAACGGTACTCTTTGCGCCATGGCGGGCGCTCAACGAATGAAAGACGAAAAAGATCAGCAGCCGGGTACATTTTCTTATCACGTTTCGCACCGGATCAATCCGGACAAGCTCAGTAAGGATCAGCGGGCAGTCATTCAAAAACGATATGAAGAAGCCCTGGAAAACGGAACGTTGCAATGGGGCGACGCACGGCAAGGCATTTTCGTCTCGCTCAAATCGACCGCGAATAATTATATATTCAAAGCGGATAATTCGACCGCGGAACTTCGGTCCAAAACGAATACGCGAGGACGTCAATCCGCTCTTCGAATGCTCAAATTCATTCGGTCACTGCCCGGCGGAGAAGACGCCAGACTTATGTCCGCTTGCGAAGAAGTTGGTATTCGCGAAACATGGCGTGTCAAAGGCGAATACGTGATTACGATAGACGATTGCATCGGCGGAACCAAATGGGCCGATTCAATTGCCTATTGTTTCTATCCGGTCGATCCTCATGTTGAAGGGCCAACAGCTCCAGGACATCTCAAGACAGGCGTAATTCCGACCATTCCATTTCGCGCGTTAGTTCCCAAGGGAATCGATCATTTACAAGTTGCCGGACGGTGTATCAGTAGTGATCATTTAGCCAATTCGTCTTTTCGGGTACAAGCGACTTGTATGGCCGGAGCTCAAGCGACCGGAGCCGCCGCCGCGTTGGCCGTGCGACATAAAACGACCCCGCTTAAACTTGACATGGAAGAATTGAAAAGTACTCTCCGCACGTACAAAGCGATCATTCCGTGAATCACTCTCGCGTCCTCAATAGCAGCCGGGGGCTTGTCCCCTGCTAATATGAACGCCGAAATTGTATGATGATTTTTTAAAAAAATCCCAACCCTGCAAGCCCGTATATGGAGCGAGTGAAACGAGCGCAATTAGGGCCAGAGCGGTTCGAAACGGTGCCAATATTCCCTAATTCCGGTCGCGTACGACCTCCATTACGGGCTTGACTATCTTATCGAAATGGGCGAATAAATCACACCACCCTGTGAACGTGAGGAAAAATCCCATCCCTGTGGGAGCCGATATTTGGATCGCGGCGTCACCGCACAACACTGTTTTTACACTCCGCGTCTTGCGGAGCAACGTTTCAT
>JAQVID010000660.1 GCA_028695865.1 Thermoguttaceae bacterium
CCAATTCGCTTCGTCATAGTACACCTCTTGAAACTTGAAAAATAAAGAAACAAACTTCAGAACATTTCACGACGGAACTTTACAAAGTACTTCCCGCCAAACAATGTTGCCTGGCAGAAATTCATAAACGTTCACAACAGGAATCGTGAAATCAGTGAGTACTCATTATATTTATATATTGTATGTTCAGTTTTTTACTGCCGATTCTTTATTTTACGGTGATTCACTCCCCGTTTACCTTTCGGAAAACGGGGGGCTCTGGCCGCACAACACGAAAAATCAAGCAAACCTTATATATATATATATTTTCAGAACGTCAACGAGCGTTCGTATTCTTTGACGAGCTTTTCTTTGCCCGCGTAAATTTCAATATGGTCCCAAGGAAGTTCGGCATCGAGCGGATAAGGCGTGTGAACAAGTGTATCCGTATCGACACGATTGGCTTCCATGGCGGTATGCCACAGTTCGGGCCGGAAATAATCGTTCCAGGCATCCAATCGGGCACCCAGTCGCCACGCGGCTTCAATAACGCTTCCCAGTCGCCGATCTCCCCGGCATAACAGTCCTTCCAGCAGACTGGTATTCAGGTCATGGTACTTGAGCTCAACGGCACGAAGGCGATGACTTTGTTTGAGGAGGCGGTGCGCTTCCGCAAAATATTCCCGGGTCGCCATACCACACCATTGAAGCGGAGTTTGCGGCTTGGGAACAAAGTTGGAAACATTGGCGACCACGGTTGGAAACCGTCCGGACACGTCCCGGCCCAATCTCGCGACATCTTCACAAAGTCGGACAATTCCCTCAACATCGTCCGGAGTTTCGTTTGGAAATCCGCACATAAAATACATTTTTATTCGGCGGAAACCGTTTTGAAACGCCGCTCTCGTTCCTGCCATGAGGTCTTCATTCGTTACGTTCTTGGCCACGCGCCGTCGCATTTCGTCTCGCGCCGCTTCCGGTGCGCAGGTCAAACTCGACGAACGTTGCGTCGTCAGTTGATTGACCACGTCGCTCAACTGGTGATTGACACGTAAACTGGGTACGGCAACCGATACACCAAGCGGGCAAACCGCGTCCCGAAACGAAGCCATAAGCTCGTCGAACCAGGGATACTCACTGGACGACAGCGACAGCAAGGTCACATCTTGAATTCCGGTATTCAACGCGGACTGCCTGGCAAGTTCGGTAATCTGCTCCACAGAGCGAAAGCGGAGTGGACGCTTGATCGGACTGCTCTGGCAGAACCGGCATTTCTGCGGACAACCCCGCATAATCTCTATTGGTATACGATCCTGGACACTCTCGACCAGCGGTATAATCGGATGGTCAGACGGAGGCCACGCGTTTAAATCGGCAATCATCGCCGGGTGTATTCGCTCGGGTACTCCATCGAACAACGGACGAGGACGCCCTGCCCGACCGTCCGGACCAATTTTCACTTCATACAAACCGGGAACATAAAGCCACGGAAACTTTCTGGCCAGTGCCAAAAGCATTTCTTGCCGAATCGGATCAAGCTCGACAGGCGAAAACGGTTCGTTTTCTTCGCCTTCGGAAACAAAATGCTTGTCACTCCGACCGTTGACACTGCTCGACGGTCGTTTCACTCCGGCTGCGTCACGAAGCTTGAGCCATTCGTCGCAAACGAGCTGAAGCGATTCTTCACCATCGCCAATAATAAACGCGTCGATGAAATTCGACAGCGGTTCCGGATTGAACGCGGCAGGACCACCGGCAACGATAAGCGGGTCGGCGGCAGTCCGTCGGGTCCGATGAAGCGGAATTCTGCCCAGCGACATCATGGTCAACACATTCGAATAACACAACTCGTACTGAAGTGTAAAACCAATCACATCGAAACAATACAGGGGCGTAAACGTTTCAAGGGAATACAAAGGAAGACCATGCTGCGTAAGCAACGCTTCCATATCGGGATACGGACAAAATGCCCGTTCACATGCCCAGTCTTCACGACGGTTAATAATCGCGTAAAGGAGCGACATGGCGTAATTGGACATACCAATGGGGTATGTATCGGGAAAAGCAAAACATATTCTGCCGCGAACGTCTTGGGCTCGTTTGACTATTTGCCCGGGCTCGCCCCCTATATATTGTGCTGGAAGCTGTATACCAGGCAGTAAAATACTCTCTATCGAACTGCGTAACGAGGCGTCAAAATAATAATTCATATAAAAAAGGTCACAGGTATCATAAAGGTCGATTTATTTTTGTTGACGCAAGCAAAGGAAACTTAGCGTGCCAAGCCCGGCCGTTGCGACTACCATACCAAGGTCCATTTTCGTATCGGCTTTACCGAAAGGAACCCCGGCAAACAAGTCGAGTGCAAACAAGACAAAAAGTATTAGTGATATTGCTAACGCGATGATGCACAACGCTCTGGGCATAATCTTCCTCTAAAATCATAATTGGCGTTACGGCGTCTGCGCGGCAAAGGTGTCCCGGAGCCGCTTACCTCATATAAAGATTATACCCAAGTATACCACACATTTCAAGTAGTTTGCGCTTTCTGTCGGTAAAATTTTCAGATTTTGTCTTAACGCTTGACAGAAACGGCGTCCAGGGATAAAATAAATCTTGCGTAAAAGCAAGTAGTTAGGGCAAAATCCTATTCGTGTTACACAGGATGTTTTATGAAACCGGATAAATCAGTATGGGCATGCTATTGCGTCTCCCTTCGGGCAGGCA
>JAQVID010000036.1 GCA_028695865.1 Thermoguttaceae bacterium
TACCGGAATTGTGTTTGGCGTGCGGTCACTGTGTTGAAGTCTGTCCGGCCAAGGCGAAAAAAATACGCGATGATTTGGCTCTTACGCGTCAAATTCTTCGTGAAGGCGGACCGGTTTACGCGTCGCTTGCCCCATCCTGGGTGAGCGAATTCCGTGTCCCGCCGGAAAAAATGATCGCGGCGCTCAAAAAACTCGGCTTCGTCGGAGTCAGTGAAACGGCACTCGGAGCCCAAGCCGTCTCGCAAGAGGTCGCCGATTATCTCAAGACGCGGACTTCCGGAGTAACGATCTCTTCGGCGTGCCCCGTCGCGGTTGATTTCATTCGCAAATATCCGCCGCAATTCACGGCACATATTTCTCCCGTCCTGTCACCTGCCCTGGCTCACGCGAAAATTCTTCATGAAACTTATGGGCAGAATATCAAAGTCGTTTTCATCGGGCCCTGTATTGCCAAAAAGAACGAAGCCGATCTTCATTCGGAATTGATCTCGTCTGCCCTGCTCTATCCGACGCTCAAGCAATGGTTCCGGGATGAACAAATCGACCCGGCGACGATCGAGGCCGGACCGGAAGACTGTTTTGTTCCCCAGACGTCGCAGGAAGGAGCGATTTACCCCATTGAAGGCGGTATGAATCGAACCATTGCTCCCCGGGAAGGCTGTGACAAGATTCATTTCGTTACGCTTTCCGGGATTTACGCCATTCGTCAGGCACTCGATGGAATTAACCCGGAGGAAGTCACCAGCCCTGTTTTTATCGAGACACTCGCCTGCGTCGGAGGTTGTGTTCACGGACCGGGTACCGGTCATGCATCGCCGGGACTTCTGGAGCGGCGTCGAATCATCAATACGGCGAAATTCCCGCACGATATTCCCGACCGTGCACATCCGGAGGTCAACGAAAATTATGAGCAGAAACCGGTCGTAGCCGGTGATGTTCCACTTGCTCAAATTCGTGAAGCGCTGCGACAGGTCGGAAAAGAACGTCCGGAAGACGAACTCAATTGCGGTGGCTGTGGATACGACACATGTCAAAAGTTTGCCGCGGCCCTCGTACAAGGCAAAGCCGAGCCGGCCATGTGTGTTTCCTATCTGCGACAATTGGCCCAGCGTAAATCCAATGCGATGTTACGGTGCATTCCTGCCGCCGTGGTCATTGTCGATCGCAATCTGAAACTGATTGAATGCAACCGCCGATTCGCCGAATTGGCCGGAGAAGAAGCAATCATGATTTACGAAGCGGTGCCCGGAATGGCCGGGTCCATGCTTGAACGACTTATTCCTTTTTCCGACCTGTTTGAAGAAGTCCTCAAAACACGACAGGAAATTTCACGCGACATGATTCACTGCAACGGGCAACTGCTCAGCGTCAATCTGTTCAATATCGAGCCGGGACAAGTTGTCGGGGCAATCATGTTTGACGTCACGAACACGGAATTTCGGCGAGAACAGATTGCGGAGCGGGCCAAAGAAGTAATACAAAAGAATCTCCTCACCGTTCAGGAAATTGCGTGCAAGCTCGGGGAGCATATGGCCGAAACGGAGATACTGCTGCGTTCCATTGCCAGTGACTATGCCGATCAAAGCGTTACGACCAGGAGCGAATGAGGAACCTGCCATGAATCTCAATCTGAAAACGGACAACGAACCTTTCTTCATCGATTTGGGTTATTCGCAGCGATTCGCGACAGGCGAAGACATTTGCGGCGATGCCTTCAAGTATCAAAAAGGGCATGACGACGGACGGGTGATCGCCGTATTGTCTGATGGATTGGGGAGCGGTGTCAAGGCGAATATTTTAGCCTCAATGACCGCAACCATGGCCCTCAAATTTACCGCCGAAGAATCCGAAGGAATCATTCACGCGGCCGAAATCATGATGAGTGCCCTCCCGATTTGTCAGGTCCGCAAAATCAGTTACGCAACGTTTACCATCGTCAATGCCGGATTGGGGGGCTCGACCCGCGTCATTGAAATGGGCAATCCCCAGTTCCTGCTCTTTCGCCAGGGCAAGCGGCAGCCGGTCTCTTTTGAGACAATGATTTCGCCCAAGTGGTATGATCGTGCCATGAAGGTATACAATTTCGCTGTCAAGCCCGGCGACCGACTCGTCTTCTTCTCCGATGGAATTTCGCAGTCTGGCATGGGGTCCAAGGCGTGGCCGCTCGGCTGGGGAGAAAACGGCTGCGCCGACTACGTCGTCTCACTGCTGGAGAAAACACCTGATATTTCGTCCCATGAATTGAGTGAGCATGTTCTCACAGAAGCCCGGCGAAAAGAACCAGGCATGCAGAACAAAGACGACATGACGTGCGCGGCGCTTTATTTTCGTCATCCGCGCAAGTTACTCCTCTTTACCGGGCCTCCGTTCGACCGTGCCAGGGATGCCGAATGCTGTCGCGAATTGGCCGCTTTCGACGGAAATAAAATCGTCTGCGGAGGAACGTCCGCGGAAATCGTTTCCCGGGAATTGGGGCTTAAACTGACACTCGATCTTTCGGATTCCAGTTCTGAACTTCCGCCTCCGGCTTACATGGACGGAATTGACCTGGTGACCGAAGGAATTCTCACCCTGACCAAAACGGCTCAATATCTCGAATCGTTCGATGGGCGTCGTCACGAAAACGCCGCCGGGTCGCTCGTCGATTATTTCCTTCGAAACGACGTTATCGAGTTCCTTGTCGGCACACGAATCAACGAATCACATCAGGACCCGAATCTTCCGCTTGATTTGGAGATTCGACGAAATATCGTCAAACGAATCGCGAGCGTTTTGGAAAATCGATATTTGAAACGCGTCTCAATCAAATTTGTCTGAATACACGACGGACATAAGGCTGCAATCACCGCGCAGACAGCTCAGAGTCCGTCTTCTTGTCTTTTTGTTCTCAATAAAAAATAAAACCGCCCTGCTGTTGACATGGGCATTGCGGTCTTTTATACTTATCATATATCATTTTCCAAGATGGGCTTTCCGTTTATTTTTGAAAAAACCGGGAACAAAGCCATGCCCGCGAATACCGGCGTGATCCCATGATAAAAGCCGCATGAAGGGCCATTGCCTTGGACGAGTTTGCGCAGGAACTTGAACTTGCGATTGCGGATTCCTTGCGGGTGCAGAGGCCCTGAACACATGTCGGCCTTATGATTGGAATCATACTTGGATATTGGATTGACATTGGATTGATATGGAGAGGAATTCGGCGTCAAGCTGAATCAGGTACCGATTTGACTTGATTTTTCGTGCTGCGCGGTCTGTTCCTCCTGTTTTCAGAAGGCAAACAGGGAGCGAAGCACCGAAAATGGAAGTATCGGCAGGAAGCATCGGCAATACAAATTGCCAAATAATTACAGGAGAAAAACATGAAAAAAACGTTCGTTTTGTTTTTAACATTCTTTTTCGGCGGACTTATGTCACTGGCTTTCGCGGCCGGCGACACGATTCGTCTGGAAACGAGTGGCCTTGCCCTCCAATTGGATGCCAAGGGTGTCGTCACGTCTCTTATTGACAAACAAACAGGTAAAAATTGGTTGCAGCCCAAACACGACCACATTTTTTGCTTGCTGACCATGAAAAAGAATACAGGCACGGTTATTCCTAAAGCCGTCGTTCGTCAGGGCGATATTCTTAAGGTCACGTTCCAAAACGATGCCTTGGCCACGCTCAAATTTGAAAACAAAGGCAAATACATGACGCTTGAAGTCGTCTCGGTCGAAACACCGGAAAATGTCGGCTTCTACAAGTTGCAATTCGGACGCGTCGCTGCTAATATTGATTATCTGGCGGACGCTCCATTTGCGGTCAGTTCAATGATACTCAATATCAATACGAACATTGCCGAAATGCCCGGTCTGAGTACGCAACTGGGTGGTATCTGCTATTCCGATATCGGTTATAAAGGAGCGAAATTCGCGATTTTGGGCTTGCCAACCGATCAGCTTCGCGATGCCATGAAAACAGTCGCGAACGATCTTTGGGCCCAAGCGGAAAAGGATCCCGCGGTCAAGGAATCATTCCCTGTCTTGAGCAAAACCGGGGGTCCGTTTGCCATGGATCAAGCGAAATCGCACGGCAATTACATCATTGCGTCGTCGCCGATTACCGTGGAAGAATCGACAGTCTGGGCCGAACACTTAAAGCCGTTCGGAGTCGATCAAATTGATTTTCATCAGGGTGGTCCGTTCAAGCAGGCCGACTTCACGTTCAATCAAAAAGCATATCCAAACGGTGTTTCCGATTTCCGCAAAATGACCGACGCGTTCCGCCAAAAAGGAATTATTTGCGGTCTTCATACCTACGCGACCTGTGTTCCCAAGTCCGGCAGTAAACATGTTCAGCCTGTGCCGCACAAAGACCTTGCCGTGATCGAAAGCTTTACACTTGCCGAAGACTTGACAACGGACGCAACTTCATTACGCGTAGCCGAATCAATTGACCATATGTCGATTATTACCGGATACGTAATTTGGAACAGTCTTGATCTGCGTATTGACGACGAATTGATCACCTATACAAAAATTGTCAAAGACGGCAAGAACATGTACACCGAGTGCAAGCGGGGCATGTACGGCACGACCAAAACGGCACACGCCAAAGGCGCTGTCGTTCGTCACATGGGCAATCTGTTCAACAGTTATTTCGCTCCGCACCCGGGTACAGAGCTTTATTTCCAAATTGCTCGTGACACAGCCAAAGCATATGATGAAGGCGGCTTCCAAATGATTTATTTGGACGCGCTGGACGGCAATTCACGAACGGTTCCCGACAAAGAACTTGTTTGGTATTACGACGCGATATTTGTCCGCGAAATCCTTCGCAATATCAAGACGGACTCTCCCCTACTGGAATACAGTACCATGCACACCAGTCTTTGGGGCGGGCGAAGCCGTATGGGTGCCTGGGATTCCCCAAGCCGCGGGTTCGTTCAGTTTCTCGATTTGCATTTTGCATCGAACTACATGTCCGCGACACGACGATTTCTCCCGGGACAAATGGGGTGGATGGGTCTGTGCCCCTCATCGACGATCATTACACTTCCCAACTTCCAGCGTCGATATTTCTATCCGGAAGAAATTGAGTACATGGGCACGAAGGCTCTTGCCTGGGATCATGGCATGTCGTACCTTGATATTGCGATGAAACAGGTTCAGCCGGGTGCCATTGAGGCCAGTAAGACAATGAAGACACTTGATGATCTTCGCCGCCAAAAATATTTTAAGGAACCGACACTCAAGGTTCTGCGTGAACCGGGCAAGTTCTTCTCGCTTCAAAACGACAAGGGCAAATGGTTCTTCCGTCAAGCGGAGTATCCGGCGGTAAAATTCGCCGGTGCCAAACATGAAGCCGTAGTCAATAATAAATTCGCGGCTCAAAAGCCGACCCTCCGACTTGAGAATCTTCACGCAGTCGCTCCGTACGACAGTGACAAAGGTTTGGAGTTGGTCGCGTTTGACGCGGCAAAAGCTCCGAAAAAACAAACAACCGTCACATTCGACGACGACAATCTCCTTGATCTCAGAAAAACGCCTTGTATGGGCATGTGGATATGCGGTGATGCACAAGGACAAATTGTGAACGTTTGCGTTCAGTGCCCGCATTATCTCTTTGGCGGTATCGTGGAGCATTTTGTCAAGATTGATTTCACAGGCTGGAAATATATCGCTTGGGCAGAAGCCGAAACCGGAATGTATCCGAATATCTCGTGGCCCATTAACACAAACCTCTATGCCCGATACCGCAGCTCGTTGCGATACGATAAGATTTGTCGCGTCGATGTTATGATCCATGGCAACCCGACCGGACTCAAATTCCGCTCGCTCAAGGCACTGCCGGTCGAAAAATCGACTCTGTCCAATCCGAAAGTCTCACTCAACGGCACGACGCTTTCGTTCACCGGCTCAATGCCCAACGGAAGTTGGATGCAATACACGGGCGGCGACAAAGCTCCGGTCTTTAGCGCTTCCGGCAGAAAACTTTCCGAAATGACCGTAAGCGGAACCATGCCCGAATTCAAACAGGGAGAAAACCGTGTTACGCTCGAATCGACCAGCGTCGAAGGATTCGCCGCGCCCCGTTCTTTCTGGACTTGGGGATTATTGGGTAATCAAGTTGAATAATTCCGTGTTGTTCTGAATGATATGTCCCGGAGCGAATGTTTCATTCCGGGATTTTTTATTTTACGCAAGTAATGCTTTAGACGCAAGTAATGCTTTATATGGGAGTCTCTCTATGAAAATTAGTCAAATCTGCATGGCCGCGTTTCTCGTTTTTGTCTGTACGGTAATGGTGCAGGCACTGGAACCGGACGCGGCAAAAATCGGACTGGTCAAAAGCGGGAAACTGACTCAGGCCAAGGCGTCCTGGTGGGGATTCAATACAGAAGACTCGACGCAATCGCTTCAGGCGGCAATCGATTCCGGCGTGAAACGTCTTGTCGTTGATCGTCAGGCCTCGCCGTGGATCGTTTGCCCGATCAAATTGCGATCGAATCTTGAATTCGTGCTTGAAGAAGGAACCCAGATCGTTGCCAAAAGAGGCGAATACAAACAAAATCGCGATGCCCTTCTTAATCTTGTCGCCATTGAAAATGTTCGTATTATAGGCCATGGTGCTACACTTCGCATGTGGATTCAAGATTATTTATCGAGCGATTATACGCGCGGTGAATGGCGTCACGCAATCAATATTTTGAGTGGTCGCAACATACTCATTGAAGGGCTCCTTATTAAGGAATCCGGCGGGGACGGGATTTATTTGGGGGTCAATCACGACGGCACCAGAACTCCGTGTACCGATGTGCACATTAACAAGGTCATTTGCGACGGCAATTGCCGGCAAGGAATCAGCGTGATCAGTGCCGTCAATTTGCTCATTGAAAATACAATCATGCGCAATACCAAAGGAATGCCGCCCATGGCCGGTATTGACTTCGAACCGAATGACGCTTCAGAATGCTTTATCAATTGCGTCATGAAAAATTGCGTGTGTGAGAACAACAGCTCAACAGGATATATTCTTGCTCTGGCTCAATTGAACGAAAGTTCGAAGCCTGTCAGTATTACCATGGAGAATTGTATTTCCCGCAACAATCTTCGGGGCGGTTTCGCGGTGACCATGAGTAATGGACGCGATCATCGCGGTCGGGAAATCAAACCGTTCACCGGTTCAATAGTACTTCGCGGCTGCCGGGCAGAAAACGAAGACGCCGGATTGGTCTTCGGACGCAAAGCGGCGGCAGGTCCACTCGTTACCGTCGAGAAATGCGAACTGACAGATTGTGGTCGCGACGGTAAATCGCCGATTCAGTTTTATTCCCAGTGTCAAGACACCGATCCGATCGGTGGAGTCGTCTTCAAAGACGTTACCATACGTAATGAATCGCCAAGCAACAAGCCGCTTGCATTCGTCAGTGGCGCGATTACCGGCGATGGCCTTGTTGACGTCAAAGGTTCTCTAACCATTGCCGGAAAAGAAGGACAGAGTACCCTTCAGATCGACGACGCCTGGCTCGAAAAGACATATCCGTCACTGAAGACGAAAAAATTCCCTGCTGTCACGCTTCCGAAATTCGTTGCCCCGGAGCCGGTTCAAGAGACCGGTAAAAAGGCCAAACGCGCGGTGCTCTCCGCTC
The DNA here is from genome assembly GCA_028695865.1 of Thermoguttaceae bacterium. Classification (GTDB taxonomy): domain Bacteria; phylum Planctomycetota; class Planctomycetia; order Pirellulales; family Thermoguttaceae; genus JAUNBG01. The sequence goes on from JAQVID010000036.1 coordinate 7,631, forward strand.
GAAGCGACGCAACGTGTCTCTTTACGGCGACCAAAGGTCAGAAAGTTCGTTTTGTCGTTGTTCAAAGACAGATCGGACGCAAAGGCTCGCGATTCCAACAACCGGCCATGACCCTTCCCTCGGGCAAAGTGAAAAAACTCGCCGCGCTCAAACCGCTTGGGGAAGAATCCGTTTATGAATTGACCGCTCCGGAAACAGGTAATTATCTGGTTCGATTTCTGATCGGTCACAATGCCTTGATCGTCAAGTCGAGCAATGTTCCCTTTGCGCTGTACGCGTCGCCTTATCAGAAGATCATTGCTTCGCGGGGCAACTTTTATTTCCGCGTTCCTGATGGAACCAAAGATTTCCAAATCAAAGTGTTCGGCGCCGGATACGGACCGGGCGAAGGCGTTAAAGCCACTCTGTTTGATCCTGACGGAAAAGAGGTCTGGATAGGCGATACGTCCGGTGAACTGACATTCTACTCGCCCGAAACCGGCTCGGTCAAAGCAGGCTTGTGGAAAATCAATTTCGCCAAACCGTCCCAAGGAATTTTCGAAGACTTCGGTTTGGCCATTGAGGGAATTCCGCCGCTTTTCAGTCACGACCCGAATCTGCTTCCGGTCGTCGCTCCGTAACCCTTTAAGTCTTTTCACAAGCTTAACGCAATGTACACCGGCTTGACCTGATTCTTTATATTGCGTGCCCTGCTCCCCGTTTTCCAAAAGCAAACGGGGAGTGAATCGCCGAAAATCGAAGTATCGGCGCGGTCTGCTCTGCCGTATGTGTCCCCCGTTTTTCGAAGGGGACGAATCATGCACGCAGACGGAGAATCAGAATGACGCTCTGCCGTACGCGTCTCCCGTCTTTGAAGGGGACTGGGGCGAAATGCTTATCGTGGTTTCGGTTCGTTCAATCTTGCGAGGGCGAGAACAATCGCCGCGTCTTTTACGCTCCGCATATACTGAATTTGGAATAACACTCTCACACCGAACACGACCACACAAGCATAAGGCACCCACATATAGCAGTTGAGTACCCCCAGTACAGTTCCCTTGCCTGCACTGGCCCGAATCGCCAATTGGCGAGCCGCAAGGGATTTATTGATTCCTTCAGCCAGCCCCTGATACGCGACGAAAACCCAATAGAAGGAGAAAAGCGGAATCATACAATAGCCGACCGCTTTATTCGGCGTGGTTCTGGCGTTTTCTTCCGGGATAATGGACCACGCCAAATACATAAACATATACCACAAGCACGCAATCCAAAAGGGGATCAAAATCAAAGCGAAACACAACGCATAACCACTCACGTAAGAAGCAAACACAATAATCTCTTTGACCCCGTCCGGAATTTCCATCATTATCTTGGAGAACACAGTACAAGCAATGATACCCAGGATCAACAACAAAAAAAGGAGCACCTCCGTAATAATGGTATTGACGAATTTTTTATAGTAGAGCTCAAGCAACTCGACGACGTTCCGACTTTGCTGCGGAACAGAAGCCGGCATGGGAGTACTCGTATTGGATGCCGAAGGAATACTTTGACCGTGCGAAGGAACATTCTGACTGTGTGGAGGAATACCTTGACCGTATGAAGGAACACCCTGACCGTGCGGTGGAATACCTTGACCGTATGAAGGAACACCCTGACCGTGCGGTGGAACATTCTGACCGTATGAAGGAATACCCTGACCGTGCGGAGGAATACCTTGACCGTATGAAGGAACACCCGGACTGTATGGAGGAACACCTTGACCAGCCGGCGGAACACTTGTCGAACCAATCGATCCAGGCGGAACAGCCGCACCGGACGAAAACGTCAGGCCGGGAATCTGTTTGGCCACTCCCTGCTTGCCGCCCTCCATTTCGACAACGGTTTCGGGCAGAACGATTCCCTTTGCAGCAAGTGTCATGAGCTGAGCGTCGTTAACCGGTCCCTGCTTTTTTTTACTCTCGTCGTAATAATACCAAAACGCCATTGGTCTACCCCAACCTTTCGTCAAACAAAATCAGAAAACGCAAACCGGGTTATACCATATGATCGATTTCGTTTTCTTCTGAATATCCTTCACTGTTCCCGCCCATATAATCCGCCAGGAACAACATTCCCCAAAACACGATAAATACAATCAAATTGCATATGTCAATCGCGATGAAAAACAGAAAATCCGCAAGAATGACTCCGGTTTCATCATCATTCACGAAGCTTAAGACAAATAAAACAAACAGTATCAATAAAAACCAAAACGCGACAATTGCTCCCATAAAGCATTGCTCACAAGAAGCCTTTTTCGCAAATACATAAACAAAAGCAATTAAATTATACAATAAAAAACACGCAAAAAGCGCAAAGCCTCCCGTGGTCATAAAGGAAAGTGCAATCATGAAACATGAATACGCAATCAACAAAGCGAACGCCCCCAAATTCAACGACATTCGCGCAAACGTTCTCATCACATCCATATTGCACCTTCACCGCGTAACCGCGTTTGTGTTCCTTCGTCGGGGGCCCCGCGGCTCCGCCCGCTCAACCGTCGATTAAACCGTCAATATCGACCATGAAGATTTGTCGTCCGCCAACCTTGGGTTCCGGCGCGTCGATCAAGACCTTTTTGCCGTCCCGGGAAGAGCGCGGATGCAAATCGATTCGCCATTCTCCTTTATAACACGGAGGAGAATAAATACTCGCCAGATCAATTTTGCGGTCTTTTTCCAGATCAAGGAGGAAGAGCGACTGCAATCGTTCTTTTCCACGTGGATACGTATCGTTGAGAATCCAGCGTTTGTTCGTACCCGGGACAAAAGAAACATGCGTATCGCCGCCGAAATCAGCACTTTTACCGCATACTTGCGCCTCTCCGGTATAAATATTGAAAAGATATACCTGATTACCAAACGAAGGGTGATGAGCGTAAGCGATAATGTGCGACGGATCGCGCCATACCAAATGACTCGTCATGGGCGGATTGTTCACAACGCGTATATCGGTACCGTCCGCCTTGGCCGTGAGAAGTCGCGTATACCACAGCGGCTTGCCCGCTTCACGCTGCCAACGGTGCAGGAACAGAAAACGCGTCGAATCGGGAGAAACAATCAAATGATTGAACCAATGCTTAACACCTTTGGGAAAGCCGTCCGGAATCGGAATCTTTGCGACATCGGCAAAAGTAAAGAGCAATTTTTCCTTGCCCGACTCCAAATCAACTTTCCAAATACCCGCGTTGTCCGGAATAAGAACGTCGGCATTCGGGTCTGGTATGCAGTTGTATCCGTAACCCGGACGCGTATGACCCAAACGACGAAAATCAGGACGAACCGCAAATTTGCCATTCGGACTCAGCGCGTACACCGCGCCGGGCAGCGTGCGATATTTACCCGTCTTCCAGTTGTATGTTCTGGAAATGTATTTATCGCCATCCTGTTCGTTCCAGATCACCTCATCACTTGATCCGGGAATCCACTGAAGCATGCATCCCTGCTGCCAATTCCAGGAAGTTGACGAACCGATCTTTGTCCATCGGTTGTTGTCCTCCGTATCGACCAGACCGACGTTTATCTTATCGGTCGGACTGGGCGAACGACCTTCGAAATCGACCTCGTTGGCAACGACGACACGATTGGTTTTATCAAAATGTATCTGATCATAATAAGCTCCCCAATGGAACAGTGGACCATGTGTCAACTGGTGCATCGGTGGATATTTGGCGTTTTCGGCCGCGTGGACAAATCGCTCAAAACCGGGCACCACAAGCAACGAACTACCCGCCGTAACGGCAGAAGCAAGAAAATCACGTCTTTTCATCTGGCAGACTCCTCACAAGATCAATAGAATAATAAAAAAGGCAGGACGGAAAAAAACGGATATTTCCACAGGAGAATTTTTACTCAGGACTTACGCTCCGTTTTTTTCACAAGACATTT
>JAQVID010000661.1 GCA_028695865.1 Thermoguttaceae bacterium
GGCATGTTTTTTGTCCCTGTTGACGATGTGTTCCCGGCCAAAATGTCGATTGAAGCGCTGACAAGTTTTTACGTTTCCATGGGCGTAACCGGCAAAATGGACAAGTAACAAATCATCGTAACATATGGGTACAAAAAAACGACCAAACGGGAAACAAACCGCAAACGAAAAACAGTCAACGCGGACCTTGCCAAAGCAGACACAACCGAAAAAATTGTGTGCTCGGCATGCGATCAGCGAAGGACTGTTTTTCGTGCTTGCCGGACTTGTTCTTTTTTTCTTTCTTGTTCGGCCCTGTTTTCAGACCGCCGATTCACCGATCCGATTCATGTATATGCTCCTGCCGATACTGGAGCCGGGCGCGATCTTTGAACACTTTTGGGGAAGTGATCTTGTACCGTTCTCGTTTGCGACACTCGGCTTTGCTTTATGGCAGCGAATGCAAACACTGTTTTGGGCACTCGTCTGTCTTGCCGCGGCGACCGGACTGGGACTGATACTTCCGCGACCGGCGCTCATGAACGCAAAACGCGATTGTACATCAAGCACGGCGATCGGGGCGAATCGACTTGAATCTTTCTTCCTGGCCAGCGTATCAGGTTTTGCGCTTTGGTCCGGACTTTTTTGTTGGCTCGGTATCTTGGGATGGGCTCGTCTGTCACTTGGTATCACCCTTGTAACTTGCGGTTTGGCTTTCTTGGCGATTGGGCGGCTGATTCAATCGCTTCGGAGTACGTGGAGACAAAATAATCCTGTCGAAAAAAACGTCCAAACGTCCGCCGGGCTGACCGATCATCACACGGAACTCTTTGGTCGGTTGGGAACCGTTTTGCTCGTTCTGATTCTGATCGCCTTTGTTCTGCTTTATCTTCTTGGTGCCATGATTCCGACTTGCGAATATGATATGCTGGAATATCATTTGCAGTCTGCCCGGGAATTTTATGAGTCGGGGCGAATCGCCTTTGCTCCGCACAATATTTATATGAATATGCCGCTGGGTACGGAAATGTTTCACCTTTGGGGGATGAACCTGACCGGAAACGTTTTTACCGGTGCTCTGGTGGGTAAAACGCTTATTGCCTTGTCCGGGATACTTGCTTCGCTTGGCGTTGCTCTTGTGGTCCATCGCGTGACCGACAGTGTGAAATATGCCTTGTTCGCCCTGGTTGTTTATCTTTCGTTTCCGATCAATTTTGACGTCTTTTCCAATGGGTTGAATGACGGTGTTTTGGGAATGGTTATGATCGCAATCATTTTGCTTCTGCTTCCCGCCAAAGGGGAGCCGGACAGAAAGATATTCCCTTTTTCGACAGGCCTGCTTGTCGGAATGGCTGTTGCGTGCAAGTATACCGGAATCGTTTTCGTCTTGTTTCCGGTTCTTGTTTTTGCCGTGGTTGTTGCGTATCGCAAAAAGATTGAACGCAAGTTCGCGGTCGTTTCTTTGTTTTTGCTCGGTTTTCTTTTTGTGTGCGGCGGGTGGTATTTCAAAAACTGCTTTGCGACCGGCAATCCGTTTCATCCGTTGGCTTTTACTTTTTTGGGCGATACATCCGGAACCTGGGACGCGGCGCGAAACCTGCGTTGGACCCGGGCTCATTCGCCCAGCGGATTTACGCTTTCCACTCTGCTTGATTCCTTGAGTTTGTTCTCCTGGAACTCCGTGACGGCCTCGCCGTTTTTCGTTTTGACTCTCCTGACCGGTCTTCTGGCCGTTCCGCGATTAATCGGGTGCTTCTGCCATGCAACCAATTCAAGCGGCGATGATTCCGACGCTATAGCAGGCTTGTCCGCAAAATCATTGCCGGACAGATCGTATTCGTCTTGCGAAACAGGCAAAACAATTGTTGTTTTGACTGGAGTCTGCTTGTATTACCTGGTGCTCTGGTGGACGGTAACTCATCGAATTGAGCGATTTCTTGTTCCCATTGTACCGGTGATCGCTTGCCTGTTCGTGCTTTTTTGTTATGTGATTTTTAGTGATAGCAAGTCAAGTCGGGTTTGGCGGTCCGGTTGGCTGCTCCTTTTTGCTTTGTGGTATCCGCTTGCGTTTTCGCCCATGCTCCAGACGAATTACCTTCTGCCTTATCAGGTTCTTAAACGGGATGTTGCCCGATTTGGTGATTGGTCGGTCTGGTTCAATGATCATCCGGAAGTCCGTAAAGACCCGCCGGGCAAAACTCTTTTGCTGATCGGTCAAGCACAAGCGTTTTCGTACGATGGGGAGATTTTGTACAACACATGCTGGGACGTCAGTCCGCTCCGTTCTGTTTTGGAAGGAAATGTTCGATACGATCAGAATCGGGAAAACATTCTGGAAATCACGCGGCCGGAAGCCATTCGCGAAAAGTTGACGAATCGCGGGATCGGTTGGATTGTATTCGATGAAGGGGAATGGCGGCGGTTTCGTCAGAGTGGCAACTATGGTCTGACGGAACCGGCGATCAATGGAAGACTACTGCGTCTTTTGGTTGCGGCAAACGTACTTGAGCCGTATGAGCCGGAAGAATCAGATGATTTTATGTCGTACACAAAACAAAACATGTCTGTATTTCGACTTTTATCAAAAAAGTGAAGAAGTACTTGCGTTTGGTGGACTGGTAAAGTAAAATAATTGAGTTATTATGTTTTTTATACCGGTTCCGCTTGAGTTTTTTCGTTGCGTGTTCGGAAGACTGCCGTTGTTCGAAGGTAAACGGGAAA
>JAQVID010000662.1 GCA_028695865.1 Thermoguttaceae bacterium
TCCACATAATCGCACACAATATCTTCAATGACCTCCGCTCGGGAATGGATCGACAGGTCGCATTTAATCAGCTGGGGATTGATCGTCTTCATGTGGTGCCTCGTTTGGTTCTGATGGTGATTGGGTAAATGGATACAATTCCCGTACAAGTTTTGGCAGATCGTCGAGTCGGACAACGACGATCCAGGGATGTCGATTGGAACGATGACATACGACAGGGATATTATCGCCTGCGTCCCGACCTGCCTGTTCAATTGCGGACCAGAGCTGAAAGTGCTCTGTCCGCTTACTTTCAAAATGAATGCCCGGAAGTGACGTTACGATATCCGGACTGTCAGGGCTGCCGGAAAATTGCTGACCCCGACGGGCAGAGCAGTGGAAGAGTCGGGCAACCTCTTTTGCAAGTTCCCGTTCGCCTGCCGCTCCTTTGTGTTTACTGTGTACCATCGGCGACCTCAAAGTACACAAATATTATGACTGCCGATCAGAAAGCCGAACAGCTTTTTCTTCTCCTGCGGTTTCGGTTCGTCGCACTCTTCGTCGTCTTCATCATCATCGCTGTCGTCTTCCTCGTCCTCATCATCGTCGTCAAGGTCAGAATAGTCGTCCAGCGGATCCGCCTCGTCTTCTGGCTGTTTTGCGGTCATCGACTGGGTATCCGGGCCACCGCTGTTATGCGTCTGAAAGAAATCAATCGGGAAATCGCTCGTGCAGAAAATGCAGTTGCAATCGTAAAGGTGAATGTGAATTGACATACTTTAATCTCCTCATATTGGTTATGGAACATCCTGAAATTGGTAAAACTATCGCGCCCAGGGAGCCGAATCCGTATTGGAAGCTGTCCCAGAAGCAGGAGCCGCGAAGTTCCGTTCCCGCTTGGCATAACCGCGAACCTCGTTATAGGATTCACCGGTGTTTTCGTTTTCCCTAACCCGAACGTTCACTTCGAACGGCAGATTATGAAGGTCCACCGAATCGCGAGGTTGCAACACATTGACCGCATGGCAGATCGCCGAAAGGTTCGCTTGGGCAATCCGCTGAGTTTTCGGGTTGACATGATTCAAACAGAGCCGGTCCCAAAGTTTGCGTCCCTTGTGTTCGCCCTCCAAAATGGTCATTTCCAGTTCGAGGTAAGACCCATTCTTGGCCTTGGTTTCTTTGGTCGTACTGTTGGAAATCTCCACAACATACTTCCCGGCGGGAACGAGTTCCATGGCAACGGTCGGTTCAACTCGGGTGGCATCAAAATTCAAAAGTGACATAATGTTTCCTCTCTTTTTCTCTTATTGGCATAATATCCAGATGATATTCTAACGATTAAAACGAACGAATTGCTTCCAAAAGAAACGCATCCGTTGACTCTTTTCCGTCGTCTTCATACATTTGAACGATCAATGTGAGTACATTTTCACGACGTACACGGGACCATTCTTTGTGCAACATATAAAACGGTTTCTCGCGATGGCACTCTGACGAGACCGGCGAATTATCGCTGCTTTCCGAAATCGAAACATCTTCCGGTTCCTCTCTCATGTCACGAATCCATTTCGTGCCGCTGCTTTGACGTTTGGGCAAGGAAGCCTTTTTGACTGTCTGAATGCTGTATAGGTTGGGAATTTCCGGGTTGTCGTCGATGGGACAATGCACAATGAATCTTTCTTTCATAATCTTTTCCTCCTGGATAAATGTTATTTCTCTTTGACAACGGGGGTCTTAAGCGGGAACAGGTCAATGGCGACAGCCGGAATTTCACATTTATCCTTGCCTTCCATGACCGCTTTCAGTACGAATTGAGTCCGTTTGTAAATCTCACGACGGGTTGCCTCGCGGCGATTTCTCTGCTGTGAAAGCCATGCGAGATATTGCTGAACGATTCCCATCGAAGGATGGAAAGGATCAATACCGAGAAGAAGATCGCAAAACTCACCCACTTTTCCACCGCCAATAATCGGAACAGCTTTTACCAGAACGCCCAATGCCGTGGTGTCGAATTTTTCGCCAAGGGTATCAATCAACACGCTGATCAAAGTACCGTACTCTTCGAAATACGGAAACAGGTCTTCCGCATACGTGTAGTCCTGAAGTCTGCAATTCAGCCCGGTGACAACCGCTTTAAGAACTTCAATCTCCTTACCGCGAATCGTATTGCACCGATATTCCAGCCGAAACACATCCAAAAGTGATCGTTTATGACCGTGATCAAAACGAAGATGCTGTCGATAACTTGCATTGAACCGCACGTAAGCCGTAATGGTAACGCCGGAACGTACAATGGCGACAAGTCTGTGTTGACCGTTCAAGAGGGTTCCATTTGCCGCAAGGACGATGAGACTGTCGCTTTCGCCCCAATAGCCGTTTATCATGAGATACATGTATTCTCGAATGGTTCTTTCGGAAATGGAACGATTGAAATAGTTGTGCCCAAGCCATTTGGCGGCCAGTTCCGGTGTAATGACAACGAGCTTAATATCCTTTGGGTCCTTTGCGTTCGATGGAATAAAATTCATATCTTTCTTCATGGTTTTCACCTCTCTGCCTTGCTGTTGTTTAATGTTTGAGCCAATTGAATAAACAGGGCTTCCGTTTCCTCTTTGCCCTGCCAATAGAGGAACCTGTTAAAGAAAGCGGAGAAAAACTTGCTCCGGTATTCTTCCGGGAAAAGTTCAAAAATCGCTCCGACCAACGGATCAGGATC
>JAQVID010000663.1 GCA_028695865.1 Thermoguttaceae bacterium
ACATCCACGACACGCATCCAGCAGGACAGAACACTGTTTGCCCGACTGGACAAGTTGGAAGCTGTTGGCGATTTCGAACTTCTGCTCCAACTGAAAGAAACAGGATACTTTAATCACTCTTTTGTTCCGTTGACTTCAGATCAGAAAGGGGCACGCGGCGAAACGCCTCAGGAGTTGCCGTTGCAGGCGTCTGATACGGTGCCGAAGGCTCAAATTCAGCACACACCGGAAACAACGCAAATCGGGCAAACCGGGCAAACCGAATCGGAATCGGAGCGTGAACTCGGTCGGCAAGCAGCCCGATTCTTCCGTATGCCCGGCAGTAAACAAAAATCACTGCGCGCTCTGAACGAAAAGATTGAGCAATCTCCCAATGCGAAAGAACTCTTGATCGTTCTGGATCATTATTATTTCTGGTATCGGTACCGACTGCACGAAATGGAACGCGATTTGATCGGAACAACGCCAAGTTCCAGCCGTATTGCCCGAATCAAGTCGCTTTATTTACGTCGTCAACAGCTTTGGGCCAGTGATATGGGGCATTCGTTCCCGTTCCTTCAAGGCAAAAAGCCTGCATTTGGTCCCGAGACAGGACAAGCCGGGGTTCCGTCACCGCCCTTATCCGATGATACAAAAGAAGATCCGCGTACCCGGGAGAATCGCCGCATAAAAAACATGCTTCCAAAAGAATTGCAACGAGAAGACCTTGCTCCTTTACGCAAAATGTTTTACGAGTTTTGTCGAGAACAGTTTGAGAATCGCAATCAAATCGGGAAAAATGAAAAGCCGCAAGCAGACTCCGTACAAAACCGGCCAGCGACCGAAAATCGCTATGGTCGCGGCAACCAGTCGCTTTGGCAAGGTCGCGGCGAAGGAATGAACAAATTTCGTCGGGGCGACCGCGGATTTCGCCTTGTTCACGAATTTCTGACACAACATCCTTCAGAGGAATTGATCGCTTTGTTTTCTGCACAAGGACAAAAATATTTGCGATCCTTGTCAGAGAAGGAACAGAAAGCGACTTTTGGTTTCATTTTATCGTTCTATATGCCTTGGGGAAACAACAATGTACCGGGGCGGGAGCGACGAAAAAACGAAAGCTTTCCCGGTAACGATCAAGCGGTGTTTTCGCAAACCGCAGGTCGCGGCGTCACCGGCTGGACACCCAACGAATCAACAAAAGAATTAGCGCAAACGCTTCAACGTCTTCCGCAAGAAGTCCGTGACGAACTTCTGAGTTTGCCGTCAGATGAAATGTATGCCCGGCTCCTGGCCATTCATTGGGGATTCGATTCCCAAAAATCAGGTTTGGCCGGAGAACCTGCCGATGGCCCCAATCGTCCTGTTCGTCCCGAATTCACTCCCGGGAACGGTAATGGTCTCCCACGATTCTTTGAGGGGGATCGTCCGACTTATGGGCCAAAACAGCAAAACCGAACCGATAAAAGCCAAAAGAACAGCAAGGCGGATAAAACAAAATCGGTTTCTTCTGATAAGTGACCGCTTGCCGCGTCGCCGTTTTTGTGAATAATGAAATAAAATCGACAGGCCTTTGTCTTGAGAATGGCTTGAGCAAGCCTGCCGCGTGTGTATTTACACAAAATACATAAAACAGAAAAGTGAAAAATCAGATGAGTAACAAAGAAAGCACAATCGGTTTTATCGGAACAGGGCAAATGGCGTCCGCTCTGGCTGGAACGTTTGCCAAAGACAGCAGCTTAAACGTCAAAAAACTCCTCGGTTATGATATTGTACCGCAGTCGTTGGAAAAATTCTGCAATAAAATTGGAGCGGAAGGGTGCGACTCAATTGCCGCCCTTGCCCAAGCCGCCGATATTATTTTTCTTTCCGTCAAGCCGCAACAGATGCACACCGTTTTGGGTGAACTGAAAATCGCTCTTTCGGGCAGAGCGTCCGAAAAATTAATCGTAACAATTGCCGCAGGTCTTCCGATCGCGTTTTATGAACAAGTACTGGGCAACACCATTCGACTTGTTCGCGTTATGCCTAATACGCCGTGTTTGGTTGGCGAAGGAGCTTGTGCTTTTGTGCTGTCTCCAGGTGCGTTGCCTGAAGACGCTCAAACGGTGAAAGGTCTGCTTCAAGCGGTGGGAGTGGTAATAGAACTTCAGGAAAAACTGCTCGATGCCGTAACAGGTCTGTCAGGTTCCGGACCGGCTTATGTCTTCATGGCCATAGAAGCATTGGCAGACGGGGGTGTAAAAATGGGCCTTCCCCGTAACGTCGCGTTGGAACTGGCGGCGCAAACGCTCAAAGGTTCGGCCGAAATGTATTTGACTTCCCGGGAACATCCCGGTGCGCTCAAAGACAAAGTGACAAGTCCGGGCGGTACGACCATCGCCGGGGTCGCCGTTTTGGAAGCGTGTGGTTTCCGCAGCGCGCTCATAGACGCCGTGGAGGCCGCGACCGTTCGTTCGATGGAATTGGGCAAGCATTGATCTTTATATATTACGTAAATTACCCGTAACTCCTGTCTTAATGTCTTTAAAAGGAAAACTTGGCGAAAACGATTCTGTTTACGTTGTTTCACTGTAGTCTTTTTTGCCGGTTAACCGATACACAAAAGGTAAGAAGCAAGCCGTTTCCGTTTTGGAAGAGGTTTACTTGTGTGCAGGTGGATCATTACATTTGACATTGCAATTTAAGACCAGGACGGTGTCCGGACAGGAAA
>JAQVID010000037.1 GCA_028695865.1 Thermoguttaceae bacterium
CCCTCCCCAACCGGGATGAGGACCATCGCGTCCCGGACCCGGGTCACGCCAACCGGGACCACCGCCGTGTCCGGGGCCGGGTCCACCCCAACCTGGACCACCGGGACCACCGCGTCCGGGGGGTGGTCCTTGGGCAAAAACCGTGCTGAAGCACAGAAATACAACACTCAAGACAGTTGCGCAGATTGCAAGCTTTTTCATAATAACAGGTTCTCCTTTGTGGTCGTTTCATTGTGTCTGTCAGGCAATTGCGGTGCTCGACACATAGAGACCAATGAAACATGCAGATAAAAACAATTTTATCACGTGACGATTGAAACCAGTAACACAAGGCATTGCTCCGTTTATTGAACTTCCTTGTTGCCCGGGACACGAAAGGGCATTCGCGATGCCGGGCATTGATTCTGCCTATGACGCCGACAGGATTGACTGTAGCATCCGTGCCGCAAAACCACCTGCGTTATTCTCTGTACGCACACTATGTGAGTATATGACAGAAAAACCCGACAGGGCAAGTTATTCTTGAGGAATCTTTACAGCGATGTCACTCCTGTTTTAACGATTGCAGCATTTCGGTAAGCTTGGCGCGAATCATGGCCTCGGCCGGTTCTTCCAGAAGACTGCTTCGCGTTCGCCAGGTCGTGTACCCACCCAACTGAAATGAATCGGCGGTCGGAAGATAACCGTTGTATCCATTGGCTAGCGAGATGACAAAAGTCGGTGTGAATGGGCTGTTGGCTCGCAAGTCGTGGCCGGTAAAGCTGTAGACTTCGCTTGGAATAGCGCAAATCGCCAAGGAACCGATCCGAATCGTTTGGAGTTTAATATCCCTGCGAGGCGGCAGCGTCGACAGATAAACTGTTTCGAAAGCATACTTGTCGGTCCAGTTGGAAAACTTTTTGCCCTTCTCTTCGAGCTTCTTCAAATGCTCTTTGGCAAGCGCAACTTGAGCGTCGGTCGGCTTGCGTATCGCGACATTAAGCTTCTCTTCCAGCACGGTAAACGGGACATGATCATAAAATTTCATTTGCTTCCAGGCACGCAGAGCCCCTTCGGCGACTGCCTTGCCGACGAGATCAATATTGTACTCTGGCGGCGTTTTTGACAGAAAGTCACAGCAGTTCGTGTCGCCGCTGGTTCCGTTCGTCATGAGCGCGACAAAGTTGTTGGGAGCATCAAGCAGTTTGCTTATTTCGCGACAGAAGACTCCGAAATAATCGGCGGAAATAGCAGGAGCTCCGTGACCTGCGTAATGCGTGGAGTAGTTGCCGAGTACGGCCAGCGGTTTGCCGTCGAGTGTTTGAAGTCCAATGACGTAAATCGTTTGGTCCGGAACACCGGTTCGCGATACGATGTTGGGATTGTTTTGGCCCGGGTTCATCATGGCCAAATCGCGAGGAACGCCCGAAAATTCAGAGGGAATCGTCAAAGCCGTTCCGGGCTTCATGAGGTAACGTCGGCAAAAGACATATCGGGGCTCGCGCGCGGTTCCCCAACCGATTCGGGCAGGTACCCTTTTGGCATTGGCCTGTACGAGAGCTTGCGAGACTTTTTCCGGCAGAGTCGCAATGAATTTTTCGTCTGCCACGCCGGCGTGAACAATCGCGGCGGCGGGACAAGTATGCGTATGAGTCGTCGAGAGACAAATACGGTCGCGTTTCAGGTCTGTCTTGGCGACAATCGCGTCTTTAATTTTTTCGATAACCTCGGTGTGCAAAAGACAAACATCGACGACCGCAAAAGCGAATTTCGTAGTACCATCGTCCAGCACGAGAGCCCGGGCATAAATTGGTTCTTCGATTTTATCAACATTGCGGGAATAGGTAATCACGGGGCGATGTGTCGGTGTAATATCGACCGCGGCCGCTCCGGCTTTGAACTGTTGGCCCTGTACCGCGTGTATTGTTGACAGGAACGCAACAAAGCACGTCGCAAACATGATCCCACCCAAAATAAAACGTTTTGTCATGTCCATTCCATTCCTTTCTTTCCATTGGTATTATACAAGTGGTATTATACAAGTGATATTATACAAGTTCCATTTCCCGAAACATTCTTTGCCAAAGTTCAGTTTTTTCTTTCAGTGGTTTCGGGTAGGCACGTGAAGTTGACGGCATGCGATACCAGCAAGCAGTTCGCTGGCCTTCGATGTGTATGATAATACATTGACCAACGCCGGGCGAGGCGACTTCACATTTCAAACGCTTGTGAATCTGTTCGGCGAACACATCGCTCGACTTCTGCCCGGTTGTTACGATAGCCCGGCATTGGGACAACGTCCGAAATGTTTCGATGGGGTCAATGGCCTCAACGATTTCCAAAAACAGGTCCGACGCGTTCTCTTTATGCCGAATCACTTTCGTTCCAACGTCGTGCATACCGATTTTTTTGTCGGCCAAAAACGATTTGATTCGCTTTTCGTCGAACGCTTTCTGACCAGCAAGTTCGAAACGATGAACATCGTCAAAAAACACAAGACCGATCATGCGCCAAAAATCGTTGAGCCAATTCGGGTAATAGAATTCCATACTCCATCGCTTGGGGGGCGGTGGAAAACTTCCCAAAATGAGGAGTCTGGTTCCGGGCGGATAAAACGGTTCCCAGGGATGAGTTTCGATCCGGAATTGACCGGTCCTGTTCTCATGGTCTTCGTTGAGAATCGATTTTTTCCTCATGAACGATACTCCTCAAGCAAATTACACTGCCGGCAAATTATACTTCCGGCGATTTACACTGCCGGCGATTTACACTTCCGGTACAACGAACGGCTTGCGATACTGCCGCTTAATATAACGATTGGCCTCTTCGGCATTGTCGCCGACGAATTGACAGCGGTCTGCGGCAAGTTCAAGAAGAGGACTCAATTTAATTTCCGACGAAGTCAAGCCAAGATTGTTTCCGGCAAGCAAAAGTTGTGTATCGTTGAGGAGTTCTTCCCAACGTCCGGCGGTTTTACCATTGAGCACAGCGGCATCGGCGGCGGTAAACGGTTTTCCGGCACGATACGCGATATTGGCCAAATTGCACCAGTCGGACGAAGCGTTTCCCACGGCGACTTCCGCGTTGAGAAGCTTGGCGTCCCCCGCAACCACCGCGTCGATAAAATTCTTCTGGTGGCCGCGACCATTATCGCCTTTGAATTGCTGAACGACTTTTTCGTCCCTGTCATAGGCAATTGCCTTGCCACGCTGGCCCCAAAGCGTACCGCCTTCGCAATAGACGACATACCCACTGCCCGGACCCGGATGCTTACCGGCACTCTTCGAACCGGGTACTTCCGGCAAATTGGACAGACCGAGCACGACCGGAATGGAACCTGTATCGAACCAGACGAAATGAACATTCGGAGTTTGCCCGGCGTCATTGTAAATGACTCGCCCACCGCCGCCCAAAATGTGAAGCGGGCGTATCGGCTTGTCAAGCAGAACATTGTTGCGAACATCGTCCATGACGTGTACGCCCCAATTGCCCATCTCACCGGAACCGGTATTCCAGTCCCAATGCCAATCGTAATGCAGATTATCGCGGTAGATCGGCTGGTCCTGCGCCGGACCAAGCCACAGATTGTAATCAACGGTCGCCGGCATTTCCAATGGAGTATCACGCTTTCCGATTGGCTTTCGAACACCATACCGATTGACGCGGCACGAAAGAATCTTACCAAGGACCTTGTCTTCGTGCAAGAAGTTTTTGATTTCGCTTTGCATGGGATCGCTTCGCTGTTGCGTTCCGACCTGGCAGATTTTCTTGTATTTACGCGCCGCGTGAACAACCTGCATTCCTTCCCAAGGCGAATGGGAAAGCGGTTTTTCGACGTAAACATGTTTGCCTGCCTGCATGGCCCAAATCGCCGCCAAACAATGCCAATGATTGCAAGTCGCGACGAATACAGCGTCTATATTGGGGTCGTCGAGCAGCTTGCGGAAATCGATAAACGTTTTTGAAACACCGAATTTTTCTTTCTTGGCGTTCAGGTTGAGCGATTCCGGATCGGCCAGCGCGACGATATCGACGTTATCCAATCTGCTGAAGGCGTTAAGGAGTTCACCGCCGCGACCACCGCAACCGATTCCTCCCAACCGAACCTTTTCATTGGCTCCTGCGGCAATGAGCCCTGGTACAGGAAACGCAAATGGCGCGACTGCCAGACCCGCGACGGTGACAAATTGACGACGTGTCAGTTTTTTCATGTTTAATTTCTCCCAAAAAATAAATTGTTTTACTACCGATACTTCCGTTTTCGGCGATTGGCTTCCCGTTTACCTTTGGAAAACAGGGAATTCAGGCCGCACAACACGAAAATTCCAAGGTGGTCCCGTTTCATTGGACAGAAAACGATATTGTCTCGTAGAGAACTTGAGTTGATGGGTACGCCCCATGGGGGTGTGTTCGAATAATGCCCATAATTCTTCTTCGTCATTCCTTTTTGGGTATACGAAATCACGGACGCCATCCTCCTAACTCCTCTTCAATTATTATCTGGAATTCCCTCCCGATTGCAATAGGCCAATCTTCCTTTTTTGGGCTCTGTGACATGAACTATGGGTAACGTTCATGGTTTTGGGATTTTTTAGGGGCAACAACAAAGTGAACTTGAAGTATTAGGTAATCTCCAGGTCGGTCGTAATACCGACAGGGAGGTTGCTTCGTTGGTTCGCAGGTTCCTGACAGGTTGTTTCCCGGCATTGCCTGTTTCCTCACGTGTCGAACGAGGATATTTTAAAACGAGGATATTTTAACAGGAATAAATGCGAAAGTAAAGGTGGACATTTTAATCTTTGTCGGACTTTGCCCGAAAGGAAACAGCGTAAACGCCGGTATGATCTGCGGTAAACAGCGTCAACGTCGGAATGATATACGGTAAATGTTTTTTGTTGGTGCTGTAAGCGTGGGATAAATGTTTGGCCGGTACCGTAAGAGTTGCGAGGCAGTGGGATATGGGAACGAGTTTAGCGTCTGGACCATCCATTCGCTGCAAGTGTCAGAAGGCAAGGGACAGGGGGCGAGCTGAGTGCCTGGACCATTCATTCGCTGCAAGAATCGCAAGGCAGGGTTTCAGGGGCTGCAAGCCCATGAAAAGAAAATACGACTCCAAATAATCCTGTCACGGCTTCAAATCTTTGGTTTTCTGTTTGTCGCGTTTTTCTTTTTCGCTTTGTTTTGTTTGGTTTGGATTGGTTTGGATTGGTTTGGTTCGGCTTCGTTGCGCATATGGACCGGTGTAGAATAGAATGCATCGTGTGTTTTCAGTGTGGGGGTTGTACCCCCATCCTCGGCTTTATCGGGCTTCGCCCGACAGGAAACAGTGCAAACGTCGTAATGATATACGGTAAATGTTTTTTATTGCTGCTGTAGGCGTGGTATAAATGTTTGGTCGGGGCTGTAAGCGTCGCAAGGTTGTGAACATGGGGACGTGCTAAGCTTCTGGACCACCCATTCGCGCAAGCGTTACAGGGCGGGGGCAGGGTAGGAGTTTAGCGTCTGGACCATCCATTCGTCGTAAGCGTCACAAGGCAGGGTTTCAGGGGCTGCAAGCCCATGAAGAGAAAATACAATTCCAAAGAATTCCGTCATGTCTTCAAACTTTTGGTTTTCCGCTTGTCGCGGTTTTCTTTTTTGCTTTCGTTTGGCTTGGATTGGTTTGGTTCGGATACGGTTTTGTGTAGAATACGACGGGGCTTATGTTTTCTGAGTGGGGTAACTGCACGGACAATACATGTCACAGCTCTTGTGCAGAATAGGACGCATCGTGTATTTTCAGTGTGGGGGTTGCACCCCCACCCCCCCGGCCTTGTCGGGCTTTGCACGACACAAAACAGTGTAAACGCAGGAATGAATGCAGTAAACAGCTTAAGCGTCGGAAAATGATCTGCTGTAAGCGTAGTGTAAATGTTTGGCCGGGGCTGTAAGCGTCGCAAGGTTGTGAACATGGGGACGTGCTAAGCGTCTGGACCACCCATTCGCGCAAGCGTCACAAGGCAGGGTTTCAGGGGCTGCAAGCCCATGAAAAGAAAATACGACTCCAAAGAATTCCGTCTTGGTTTTTTCCCCCCTCGGTTTTCCGCTTATAGCGTTCTTCTTTTTCGTTTCGTTTTGTTTGGTTTCGTTCGGTTTGGTTTGGATACGGCCCGGTGCAGAATAGATCTCATTATGTGTTTTCATTGTGGGGGTTGCACCCCCACCCCCCGGCCTTGTCGGGCTTTGCCCGACAGGGAACAGCGTAAACCCGGGAATGAATTCTGTAAACAACGTAAACGCCGGTGTGATCTGTGGTAGGCGTGGTATAAATGTTTGGTCGGGGCAGTAAGCGTCAGAGAACCGGGAACAGGGGAACGATCTGAACGTCTGGACCATCCATTCGCTGTAAGCGTTGCAGGGCGGGGGCATGGAATAAGTTTAGCGAGTGGACTATTCATTTGTCGTAAGCGTTATGTGGCAGGGTTTCAGGGGCTGCAAGCCCATGAAAAGAAAATACGACTCCAAAGAATCTCGCATTGGCTTCAAACCTTCGGTTTCCGCTTATAGCGGTCTTCTTTTTCGTTTGGTTTCATTTTGTTTGGTTTCGTTTAGTTTAGTTTAGTTTGTTTTGGCTTGGTTTGGTTTGGACGAGGACCGGTATAGAATAGGACGTGCCGTGTGTTTTCAGTGTGGGGGTTGCACCCCCACCCCCCGGCTTTGTCGGGTTTCGCCCGATAGGAAACAGCGTAAGCGGCGGGAATGACATGCGGTAAAATTTTTTATCAGTGCTGTAAAACCCATGAAACCTTCGGTTTTCCGCTTATCACGGTTTTCTTTTTCGTTCGGTTTCGTTTTGTTTGTTTGGTTTCGGACCGACGCAGAATTGGACGCATCGTGTGTTTTCAGTGTGGGGGTTGCACCCCCACACCCCGGCTTTGTCGGGCTTTGCACGACAGGAAACAGTGTAAACACGGGAGTGAATGTGGTAAACAGCGGAAACGCCGGTATGATATGTGATAGGCGTAGTATAAATGTTTGGTCGGGGCTGTAAGCGTCGCAAGGTTGTGAACATGGGGACGAGCTAAGCGTCTGGACCATTCGTTCGCCGTAAGTGTTGCAGGACGGGTGCAGGGTAGGAGTTTAGCGTCTGGACCATTCATTTGTCGTAAGCGCTACTATAATGGACTCGGAAAACTGGGCGCGTGAATCGTAGAGGAATATGGGGTGATTTTAACAAGCGAGAGGTTAAAATAAACCAAGACTAAGGAAAACGGATCAATGGCGATAAACAAAATCATTTCGTAAACACAAGTTGGCACATAGTATCATGAAAGACATTGACAATAAAACAATTGACGATATTTTTGACGACGAGGCGACGAAACGCGTTCGTTTGACCAGGAAGGTAAGGAGTCTTTTCCAGTTGATATTGCTTAACTTTCAGATTATTTGACCGAACTGGAAACCGAAGCACAAAAGCGTTTCAGGAGCGAGAGGATCATTTATTCATTCTCGCCTGAATCCGAAGCAATTCTAACGGCGATCGATACATTATATTTGGGAAACAATCACACGGAAGTCCAGAGAATACTGTTGGACAACACAGGACGGCTGAACAAATCACTTGAATATCTGTGTGCCATGTTTAACGATATGCGTCCTCAATATCAGTCCGAAATTGCCCATGATCTGATGACAATGGAAATCCGGATTCTGGCGGAAATCATGAAACGCTACGACTGGGACGGTGTTTCCATTTCCGAACACCCGCCATTCAACGAGACGACTGAAGGACAACTTGTCCGTTCCACCATCGCCGATACTCTTATGGGGGTCTCGTACGACATTCCGCGAAAGATCATCGAATCCGCGACACGATTCCTTGATTGTCCCGACCGGTTTATCGTGCTGGCGGCTCTTATTTATATCAGCAGTTGGTACAGCGGCGGCAATCGCAATACCTCGCTCTTTTTACAAGGTTTTTTGCGTGAACCTTATTCCTTTCCTGTCGATAACGAAGCCGTCAAAACGTTGCTCGAAAGAATACATAATCATATGGGAAAAGTTTGAAACACAATACCGCGAACAAGGATCACTTTCCGGCGTCATTGGCGTTTCTGAAGAGAGAAAATTTCTCCGCTCTTTTTTATTTTCTAAAAAAATAAACTCGGGGAACCAAAGGCCTCCCGAGTTTATTGTATCGTGAGAAAAAGACCAATCGCGGGCAAAAGCGGGCTAGTCGATCATTCTTCCGATTTTTTGTCAGTGGACGTTGCGTTTGAAATTTCGTCCTCAATACCATTTACACCCTTTTTGAATTCGGTAACTCCCTTGCCCAGCGATCTCATAACTTGGGGAAGGCGATTGCCGAAAAGAAGCAGTGCGATAATGGCAACCATAAGCATCTGCATAGGACCTGGCGAAAACATGATATACCTCCATCGTAAATTGTGTCAATTTTGAACAGGCGGGAATCCTACATGCCGTGTAATAGCATTATATCCTCATATTGGACAAATGACAAGTGACCACCAAAAATTTTTCTCAAAGAGTCGTAAAACATGGTATGAACGCGTTATTCGTCGAAGAATTCGTCCGCAGGATCGAACGCCGGAATCGGAATATTGATAATCGTTAAATTTCCTGTTGCCCGATGGCGACAACCGGGCTTGATCATGACGGCAGTGAGCGGCTTTACCGGAATCGACTGGCCGTCCAGTTCAAGGATTCCTTCTCCATATAACACACAATATATTTCTGTAGTGTTTTTATGATAATGTGTTTTGGAATCTTTGGATATTTCGAGCAGGTGAAGTGAGGCCGTTTTGTCTGGATCGTCGGTAAAAGCGCGACGGGTTTGGCCGCAAGGGCAGTTCATGGTGGGCAAGTCGTCCATTTGGACGAAGCGATAACCGGTATTTTCTTTTTTGTTGTCTTTATTCATGGTCAGGCTGCCTGGCGAAGGATTTGAAAGGGAAGGGGAGTGCAAATAATCAAAATATTATAATGGAACAGGATAAATTAAGCAAGATGAATTCAATTTGTTTGCCTTGGCACGAGTACTTTTTTCCTGTTTGCGGCAAAATGGGGATAACTTGCCTATTGTGGAAGAAAAAAACGCAGCCGACGTTTTTTTTCCTTGACTTGACCGAAAGCGGGCGTTATAATTCGTATTAGGGAGACGTATGGAGAGAGTCGGTTAAAAAAGTCGGACGAACGGTTTGCCTCATCGAATTCCGACAACCACTGACAAGCGAAATCGTGTGAGTTGGAGTTGATTCCACAAGTATTGAAAAAAGGTTTATGATGTCGGATGTGAACGGTTATACCGGATTTCGCCGGAGACAACCTGAAGTATTGCGTGAGCGAACAGCAAGACAACTTTGGCAAACGCTTGCCGTGGCGTTTCCTGGCGTCTTTACGGACGTTCGCCCCCGTCGCGTCGATGAGGAAGAAAAGAGTTGTACGTGTCAGAGCGGTATTGTAACGCAACCGGCGTCAGTAATGTCTATTTTGGATGCTCCGATCGTCAACAGTTTGGTTGCATTTGTCGGTCTGGCCGTGCAAGGGACCAATGCGTTGGCTTCCACTTCTTTTGATTTAAGCAATGATTCACCGACCAGGCAAAACTTTGAAGCGCGTTTTTTGGCCGATTGCCAGGAAACTTCTGCCCAGTATTGGGAACTGTCCCTGGATATTCATTCGATGGATGATGGTAAAATCGGCGCGAATAACAAGGCTGCTTTAATGAACCGTGACAACCAGCCTTTAACCGGTGTGGAACTTGTCGTTTTTTCCGAAGCGTCACGCAAGGTTTTATGGAAGAAAATCGTCTCTGGTCCGTTGATGTTCGATCAGAGTGATTTGAAAACGATTTACATGCAATCGCTCACCGTCCGATTTCCAGACGGCTCGCTTCAGTCCGGCAAATTGGCGAGTGTTTCGCCTGTTTCATGAGTTGGAGTTTTGCGATTTGAATATCCAGACCACACCCTGGTCTGGTGTGCGGGCAGTTATTCCGTTAATTTTCATGAGTTTTCCCAGAATTGAGTTGTTACGCCGGTAGCAGACTTGTTCAATTGTTTGATCGCTTTCCAACTCGCATGCCACTTCGTGCACAAGTGCCGTGTTGAAGGCGGTTGCCCTGCGAGTACTTGCCTTGGCTATGCGAAAGTCCTGAAGGTGGGGAGCGATTCGCTTGTTATACAGGTCGCGCAGAGCAAAGAGCAGAAATTGGGCTCTTAAAGTTTGCGCGGCAAGCTTGCCAAGTTCTTCCATGGAGTTGAAGCCCGGATTTTTGCAAAGCGATATGTATTGCGTCGCCTCATTGATCAGCAAGATATACTCGAATGTGCAGTCGTGCTTGAATCGTGTGGTGACGATTCGCACAGACCAGTCGAGAAGGGGATCTGTCTGAGCCGGTTCGACGGGCAGCGGTTTAAGTTGCAACTTCTTTCTGATTTTTTCGGGAAGACGGTACAGGATACTCATGATACTCTCTTTTTTTGTATGGCTAACGACAGGGTGACCTGCGTTGGCAGTAACGTCAATACGGCTGAATCCCGCTTTGACTGCAAATAATGTTCTTTACTTATGGCATTCATGTGTCATGCCGATAAAAGCCTTGAACTTCCAAACCGCAAGTCTGTGCCTGCGCATAAAACATTTCCTCGACCGAGGCCCAATAGTCATGCGAGCGCAGTACTTCGGTAAAAAGGCGTGGTAAATCTTTGTTATACTCTTCAACAGCGGCCAGAATCTGTGGCATATTCCGGCATTTCGTATTGAGCCCCTCGCCGAAAACAGAATCGACGTTTCCAGCCATTCGATCGAACAACTCCTCAATGGGCGTAATGTGCGGCAAAATGGGCCCCATAAATACAAAGGTTTGAATTCCTTCGCGGTGAAGTTCGTCCAAAGCGGCAAACCTCTGTTGTATTGGAGAGGCACCCGGTTCAAAAATTTGTCGCGCTTTCTCATCGGGCAGAGCGATGGAAAACCCGACCTGAATGTTGGGAATCTGTTTCAACAGGTCAAGATCGCGAAGCACCAGATTCGATTTGGTTAAAATCGTAATGGAAATCTGGTCCAGGCGAGTCCCTTCCCGGGTTCCTTCCTGAGTCAGGAATTTGAGCATACCCCGGGTCAGCTTCCATTTTTTTTCAAGCGGCTGATACGCGTCGGTAACGCTGCCGAAAAACAGAGAGTCGCCCGCTTTGACCCGGCGAAAATCTCCGGGAAAGAGTTCGGCGGCATTCGTCTTGATATCGACGAATTCTCCCCATTGGTCAGCCCAATGACCGGTAAACCGCCGCATGAAACAGGCGTAGCAATAAACACAGCCGTGGACGCAACCGATATACGGGTTAACCGTCCAGCAAGGTCCGCCCAAATTGCTTTTGGAAATGATATGCCGGGAGACAATCCCGGCCTGCTTGGGACATTTCATTTTTGATCGTTGTTCCCGGTAGTACTCTCAGGGTCCTGGGATAC
>JAQVID010000038.1 GCA_028695865.1 Thermoguttaceae bacterium
TTGAAATTCTGTCGTATTCAATGCCCCTATTATAATATACGTTTGAAATGTTTCAAGAATAGTTCCCGAATATTTCGGATAAATTGCATGATTTTTATCCGAATATTTCGGATAATGCGTCCATGGACCTTGCATTCATTCAAAAGGAGTCATTCTTATGGCTTTACCAACAGCGATTCGTGTCGGGGACGCATGTCTAACTTTTTGCGGATAACAGTCGCCTTGTTCGCGGATTGCTCAAGGCGGAAAAGCGCGTCAAGGACTTCGGTTACAAAATGAAGGCCTTGGGGTGTGGCAGAAAGAATATTAACACGACTTGCGCGATATTTCATCAATCCGGAGAAAGTTCCCCGGAAAACGAATCCGATTCAAATTAAACCTTGCGCGACATATTAACGTTTTACCTCTGTTTTCGTAAGGTTTTTCAAGCGGTGAAAAGACAGGATTTTCATTAGGGGGTATATCAATTGTTTTGCTGTTTGTTTATTTTTGGTGTTTGTTCATTTTTTTTCTTTAGAACAACGCCGACGTCCTCCAATTCAATTGTTTTCAGGATGTCTGGTGTTCTTTCCTGAAGAGACGTTAGTCTTGCGGCCTGACGCTCCACGGCTTTTTCAAAGAGATTGCGTACAAACCGGGCATTGCCAAAATTTTTGTCCTTGTCTCTTGTGAGATAAGACATGACCGAATTTAAATTGGTTTCAAATTCAGGGGAAAGAATATAATGACTTTTTTTCGCGTACAATCTGAATATGTCGGCAAGTTCAGGAACCGTATAGTCTGGAAAATTAAGGTAACGCGTGAACCGTGAGTGCAGACCGGGATTGGAGTCAATGAAATGCTGCATTTCCTCCGAGTACCCGGCAACAATCACAATCAGCCGGTCACGATTATCCTCCATCCGTTTCAAAAGAGTTGCAATGGCCTCATTACCATAATCGTTTTGGCCGCCATGTACCAAGGTATACGCCTCGTCGATAAACAGAACTCCGCCGAGCGCACTGTCAATAACTTTGTTCGTTTTCGTTGCCGTCTGCCCCACATATTCCGCGACCAGTCCGGAACGATCCGTCTCGACCAGGTGCCCTTTATCAAGGAGTCCCAATGCTTTGTATACTTTGGCCAAACATCGTGCCACCGTTGTTTTTCCGGTGCCTGGATTGCCTGTAAAAACGTAGTGATAACTGATTTTCGCGTTTTGCATTCCGGCGTTTTCGCGTTCTTTTGCGATCTGACAAAATTGAGCAATTTTTTGAACTTCCTCCTTAACATTTTCCATTCCAATCAATTGATTCAATTCATTCAGAGCCTGCTCAAGTGTAAGTTCTTCTTGTCCAGACGCCAGGTCTTTCGGGTCAACGTCCGCCAAAGTCAGTGTCATTAGCTGTTCCTTTGACAAATCCTTCTGCGCAGCCAGACACATTGCCTGACGCTCCACCGCCGATTCAAAAAGGTTGCGTACGAATCTTCCGTTGCCGAATTGACGATCTTTGTGCTTGATCGCGTTGATCATGACGCCTGCAAGCCCGGTCTCCAGATCGGGGGAAAAAAGGAACTGATTTTGTTCTGCTCGCATTCGGAACATTGTCGCCAGTTCGTCCGCGGTGTAATCCGGGAATTTAATATTACGGTTGAACCGGGAACGCAATCCGCTATTGGTATCCAGAAAAGAGTTCATTTCTTCAGTGTACCCGGCGACAATGACCACAAGCCGATCCCGGTCGTCCTCCATGCGTTTTAGCAAGGTCGCAATTGCTTCGGTACCGTAATCCGACTTGTTGCCCGATGCCAGCGCATAGGCCTCGTCAATAAACAAAACACCATCCAGGGCACGATCAATCAACGCGTTGGTTTTTTGAGCGGTTTCCCCAACATAAGCACCGACAAGCCCGGACCGATCCGTTTCCACCAGATGACCTGATTTCAAGAGTCCCAATTCCCGATAGATATCCCCGAGAACGCGTGCCACCGTTGTTTTTCCTGTGCCCGGATTCCCTGTGAATACGTAATGATACGAAACTTTGGGGACCTTGAGCCCTTTCTTTTCCCGTTCCTTCGCGACAAGTACAAAATCGACCAGCTTATGAACTTCCTTCTTGACTTCCTGCAATCCGATCAGCGAGTCCAGTTCGTCCAGGGATTCCTTTAACGTTTTTCGCACCGGCGGAGGAGTATTTACCAGTGGAGGAGTAGCTCCTCCGTTTTTTTCTTTCGAGACTACTTCAGGCTGATGATTTTTGTCTGTTTCTTCAACTTCCAAAGGAACCCAACGCGCAAAGAGTGTACAAGCTATCCAAAATACCGCCCAAACAATCCATTTCCAGTGATCGTAACCCTTGATAAAGTGTCCGATGGCAAAGAGGGGTACGCTAAAAAGTATGGCGTAAGCAATGACACTGGTCCCCCATTGCGAGGGGAGCGACAGCACTAATATAATTGTTGCAACAGTAAATACACCGCAACCCAATCCGGCATTTTTCATTTCGTCTATCCTTCTCCATGTCTACAGAAATTCCCTTTTCGTGGTTATCGGTCATGTAATATTTTCACTTAATACTATTTGGGTAATTTACGGAAATAATTCAAAATAAAGGTAATAAAGTGCGCGAAAGACAAGGCGAAATAAAACAATGCGGTGCTGTCCGGTTGTTTTTGGTTTCTTGATTGTTCGGTGGACGAGTAGTAATCCGGCAAGCGATTAATCCGACAGGCACACGGGCTTGGATTTACCAGACTTCGCGGAACCTTTTTCCCAATTGGAGCACGGTTGGTTTAGGTTGATCTTTCGCGCTGTGCGGCCTGATCGCCTGTTTTTCTAAAGTAAACAGGGAGTGAATGCCTAAAAATTGAAGTGCCGGCAGTATATTTCCCTTTTTTGAAAAAATGGTATATTGAACTATGATGAACTTGCCGGACAACACTTTCATTAAAGAGGTAAAAATGCAGGAAATCGCAAGAATCAGTATGTCTCTCGAAGAAACGTTGCTTGAACAATTTGATTCCTTTGTCAAGGAGCAGGGATTTCCTACCCGCAGCGAAGCGATAAAGAGTATTATGCACCAGGCTCTGATCGGGAACGAATGGGCCAAAAGTGATTTTGTCGCAGGAAATATCACCCTTGTTTATGATCATCACAAACCGGGAATTGTTCAGAAATTATTGGATGCCCAGCATGATTTTTGTGATGAAATACAATGCTCTCAACATGTCCATCTGGATCACAACAATTGCATGGAAATCATTGTGCTTCGCGGAAAGAGTGCCCGGATCAAATCGATTCTCCAAAGACTGCGAACAATCAAAGGACTCAAGCATCTTGTTCTGACAATGAGTACCAGTGGACAAAAAATAGACTGAATGAGTCTTCAAAGAAACAATCTCTCCAGTGAACATCGTGACTTTTTCAGACCGTGTTCATTGAAACCGAAAGCGACAGGAAGAAAACGGTCTTCCTGCTTGGACTGGAATGTGTTCAGGCAGGAAGAGAGATTGAAAATCGGCTATTTTGCCGCGCAATCAAGGCAGACCTGTTTTCCGTTGACCTTTTGTATTCGTGTGGCCATAACGCCTTCGCCGCAAAGGTCGCAACGAATCGTTTGATGAATTCTTGCCGGGTGCGGCATTTCGCTCTCGGGCACAGAAATATTAAACAGTTCATTCAGTTCAGCGTTCATCATGCGGTCGATTCGCTCTTGTCGCAAAAGAGCCAGTTCTTCCTTTTGGTCCGCTGTGAGTGATTCCTGTTTGACTCGAAGATCGGCCGCGAATTCCGGATTCAAGGCAAGTCTTGCCCGTTTGTTATCACTTCGACGATAAAAAGTAAAAACGACTTTCCCGGTATCGCGAAAGATGAAGTTTCCTTTTCCGAACGTACATCCGGTAAGATACTGAATGGCATCGTCGCCGCACATATCGGTTTCCGTAACGACGACAATCTCCTCGTCTCCTGCGCGTCCCATTTCGCGAAGACACCATTCACCTGCGCGAAGGCCAATTGTCAAGCCCGGACAATGATGCCCGTGAAACGCGATTGCTCCGTCGATTTGTTCTTTCGTTAATGTACATTTCGTTTGCATTTTTATTCTCCTTTGGGAATAACCTGTTTTATATTGTTTCTTGTGTAAATTTCCAACGGAATATCGTAAACGTCTGACAATGTTTTTTCCGAAACAATTGAAGGAACTTCATTGGCGACCAATATACCTTTTTTTAAAAATAATATTCTATCGGCGATTCGAAAGGCATCGTTCAATTCGTGAATACTCATAAGAACCGCCGCTTGGTTATGATGAACGAAGTGCGTTAAATGTCGCATGATTTCCAAACGATTTTTCAGGTCAAGCGAACTCATTGGCTCGTCCAGCAGTATTAAATCAGGCTCTTGAACAAAAACACGAGCCAAAGAAACCTTTTGCAATTCTCCTCCACTGAGATGGTCGAGTGTCTGAAGTGCTAAATCCAGTAAATTCAGACGGCGAAGTGTTTTTTCAACCATTTCATGGTCTTTTGGATTGGGTTTCCAGGTCAGATAAGGTATTCGACCGAGCAGAACAGCATCGTAAACGGTTAATCCGGTAATCGAACAACGCTGAGGCATATAAGCGATTTTGCGCGCCAGAGCGTTTGCGGAAAAGGCTTCCAATGGCGTTCCGTTGAGTATGATTGAGCCCTGTTGCGGAGGAATGAACAGGTCCAGACAGCGAAGAAGCGTCGTCTTTCCGGAACCGTTTGGCCCGAGAAGGACGTTAATACTCTCCGGCTGAATCTCGAAAGAGATATTTGACAAAATCGTCTTTTTCCCGTATCGAAACGAAAGATTTTCAACTTTCAACATGAGGAGCCACTCCTTCGTAAAAGCATAAGGAGAAAAATGGGCGCTCCGATAAACGCGGTTAAAATGGAAACAGGCATGAGACGTGGAGAGAGTACCAGTCGTGCAGTGGTATCGGAAATCAGAAGCAAATTTCCGCCCAAAAAGAACGCAAGTGGCAGAACGAACCGATTGTCCGATCCGATGAGCAGACGGCACAAATGGGGAACGACGAGTCCGACGAATCCGATGATTCCCAATGAAGCGACTAAAATTGCGGTTAATAATGAGGCCAGAAACATGGTCATTCCACGAACGCGCCGGACGGAAACTCCCAAACCACGCGCCGATTCTTCTCCGAGCGACATCGCGTTGTAGTTCCAGCCCTGAAGGCAATACCATATCGAAAAGGCCGGGACCAGAATGGCCAGAATGTATATCATGGACCAGGTCCCGCGCTGCGTATCGCCAAATGTCCAGTAGACCATTGCGGCAAGTTGCTGTTCCTCCGCGATGTATTGAAGCAACATAATTCCTGCGCCGTAAAAAGCGCTTAGCGCCACTCCGGTTAAAATAATCGTCTCTGCTTTAATATGTTTCTTTCCTGCCAGTAAGAGTATAAGTCCTGCGGTCAGAACGCTGCACACAAACGCTCCAAACGCAATGGAACCGTAAGGCAATCCCAATTTCATGATTGTATTGTCCAACCAAACAACTTTTCCTCCTCCGAATACAACGACGCAAGCCGCGCCAAAGGCCGCCGCACTCGATATTCCCAAGGTAAACGGAGAACTCAGAGGATTGCGAAGTACAGCCTGCATGGCCGTTCCCGTTATCGAAAGACCGGCTCCGGCAAGCAGCGCAATCAGCGCCTGCGGAAGCCTGGACTGGAGTATGATCGATGCCTGAACACTTTCGGAATTCATTCCCAAAAGGGTGGAAACAATTTCACAAACGGAAATGCGAACAACACCAAGAGAAACCGATACACAAAGTAAAATCGGGACAAGAACAATGGACGTTATAATGATAAACAACTTCCATCCAACATAGCGTCGATATTTCTCCAACGGAGAAGATTGATTCTTAATTGTGTTCATGACTTTGTATCTGTTTCGTTCTACGGAATGGTTTTATACACCTTTGATTTGATCTCTTTCGGACATTGCGGCATGAAGGGATTGTTGAGCATGAATTGAAACATTTCGTTTATTTTTTCGTCAATTTTAACATCCTGAAATTGATCGGGATAAGTAATGCTTCCGATAAACCAGGCGTTTGCGAGCAGGGCCGCATAATTGGTATTATAACTGTTATTGGGATAGAGTCCATAGAGCCGGTTTTTTTTCACCGCGTCAAGATGCGCATAAACGGCCTGGCTTTGCAATTCAGAAATACCGCCATTCTGGTTTAAGGAAAGCGTTCCCAAATCGACGAAGAGATAATCGGGATTCCAAAGTACAAGTTGCTCTTTGGAAATCATTGTATGGTATCCCCGAATTCTTTCCGAGGCCAGTTCCGCAACCGGATTCTTTAAACGCAGCCAATCGAACGGGGGATAAGAAGTTGCCGTGGAATTGATACCGTGCACTCCCCGAAAGGATAGGCCGCCCAGATAAACGGTGGGACGCTTTTCAACGGGTATATTTTGAGTGCGTTGATCGAATTCCGCAATCTGCGTATCGAAAAAAGCGATCAGCGATTCAGCGCGTTTCGTCTTATTCAGAATATGTCCAAGTAAGCGAAGGGAACGATCCAGAAGCAACCGATTCTGCCCCAAATCACCATAAGAAATCAATACGACGGGTATGCCTGACCGCTCCTGAAGTATTTCAGGATCGATACCCGACCCGGGATTGTCGATGCGAACGATTATATCCGGCTTTGGATTCAAATTTAACAAGAACTCAATATGATCACGTCCGTGGCCTTCGCCGAAAACAGGAAGCTTGCCATATTCGGGATGAACAATCCGATAAGGAGCAACACCATTGGGCTGACATTCCATCTGTTCGACAGCGATCACCTTATCAGAACATTCAAGATAAGTAATAAGCCTTAGCGCGCCTGATCCGCTACACACAATATGCCGCACAGGTTCTTTTCGCCCAAGCGCGTTCCAGTCTTCAATGGACCGAATTACTTTGTGTGCCCCTTGGTAAAGAACGTTCCTGGATTCCACTGGTGGCCCGCCTTCTTGATCGACAGAAGGAGTACAACCTGTTCCAGTCAGAATCAAGAAGACAAAAATAAAAAGTTCACAATATATTTTCGACATGAGATTACTTTGTTTTTTTTCGCTACCGATTCTTCAATTGTTGGTGATTGGCTCCCCGTTTACCTTCGGAAAACGGGGAATTTCAGGCCGCACAACACGATAAATCAAGTAAAACCGTTTTTCGCTACCGATTCTTCAATTGTTGGTGATTGGCTCCCCGTTTGCCTTCGGAAAACGGGGAATTTCAGGCCGCACAACACGATAAATCAAGTAAGACCGTTTTTTACTACCGATTCTTCAATTGTTGGTGATTAGCTCCCCGTTTACCTTCGGAAAACGGGGAATTTCAGGCCGCACAACACGATAAATCAAGTAAAACTGTCCAATAGACCATTTTTACATTTTTAAAGTGCCGTCGATTCTCCTCCTGCGCAAGTCGCCAGGTCCTGAAAAACGGTTTGGTCAATGGTATCCTGGACAAAACGAACCGACCCATCGCCGAGAAGACTGTTGGCTCCCCCTGAGTGATTACTCCGGACAAAATGAAGTCCGACCTGATTACCTCCTCCCGCCGATGGCGCAAAATCAGGATAATTCGCATTGGGCGGAAGGTAGTTTATGACCATTGTATAACCAGTTCTCGCTAAAATCCAGGAGCAGCCGCGATACCCGAGCCATTGTGTCGCCGAACTTACATATCCGGTCAAATCGGTCAGAGTCGGATTATTTACGTTTGCCGCCGCTTTTTCAATGCCACTGGTTTTGCAAACTTGACGTTTTCGATCCAGTTCAGTATTTGTATCGTTGTGATTCCCGAGCAGCGATTCCGACATGACGACCGTATTACTGCTTCCGTCAAGCATGTCCCGAAAACCGCACTTCGAATCGACATAGAAAAGACCGTCGGTCTTCGTCGTAAAGTCGAAAGTCTTACCACGACCCGACCCAATGACCATCATGTAATTAATTCCCCGAAGCGTGACCGGAGACGCGTTCTGCCCCTGTTGATACTTCGAATAAAGGTCCTCTTCCGCGTCGCTGGGACATCGGAACATCGGAATCTCTTTTTGCGCAACTTCCTGAAGCTCGATATTGAAATATTTTGCTCCGCTTGGTCCTATCAAAACCGATTTATTATAATCAATCAGATTTTCCAACGCCGTCTGTTCACTATAAGGAAGAAGTCTTGCCTGAACAGAGAATCCAACTCCGGTTATATACCCGGGAAAAACATCGTACGTGGCATGATAATTATGTAATGCCAATCCGAACTGCTTAAGATTGTTTGTACATTGCATGCGACGAGCCGCCTCTCGCGCCGCTTGAACCGCAGGCAACAAAAGCGCAATCAGTATCCCTATGATGGCGATGACAACCAATAATTCCACCAGCGTAAACGCTCTCTTTGGTACCGCGGCATTTTTCATTTTGAACCTCAACTCTCATTCGTGCGTAATACGTTTCATGGTTTCGTAATACTTTCATTGTAATGAGAGCTTGCTTAAGTTCAAGGGGGGAGAGGCTTGCCGTTAAGAATATTCCGATTAGAATATTCTGGCTGGAATATTCACTGGTGATTTCCGCGGAATTCCTGTTCCAATTGTTGATAAAGCTCGAATAAAAACGAAACTCTTTCAGAGTCCGCCATAAACGGGTTTTTACGATAGGCCTTTTCTACCAGTTTGTCCAGCCGGGCATGTGCCTTGAGTAAATCTTTCGGCATTGTATTCGGATCGTAAAGATCGGCCAGGCTGGAATCGGGATCGTTTTTCCTGATGTCAAGAACCACTTGTGCCGCCTCTTCAATTGCCGTTTTCTGTGCGCCGGTCGGACTGGGCCATGGAAAATTGTTGTAGACGATATCTTTTGAATATCGATAATCGCTTTTAAGCCGTCCGCAAACATAACGAGTCCAAGCCATGTGCATGGTTGATGTCAAAACACCAAAATGGAAAAGCGTAGCGTTCGGAATAATAAAAACAGCATCGCTTGACAATATGTCTGGTTTCATAAACCCGATCGGAATATACAGACGCCGCTCCGATGATACTCGGGGAATAAGAAGGTAATTCGACGTCGGCATATTCTCGACGTGAAAATGAGTCGGCGTCAACGCTAATTTGCGCGTTCCGGGACTCTTGCTTGCCAGCCGGAATCTTTTGACCTCATCTATTCGTTTCAATACTTCGGGCATGGCTCGCAATTTGTCCGGCGCGGTCTCTCCAAGCCAAAGACACCAGCGGGGACGATTGTTAATAAACTCATCCGAACCATACCAGGGATGAAAATATTTTTTCGCCATCGGTTCCACTTTGATGAACGCCTTTTTTTCCTCATCGGTAAAGAGATAGAAACCACCATCAATCGGTTTATTGCCTATACCAATGGGCGGTACATTGCACAGCGGTTTCTGTCGCGACTCAATCAGAATGTCCGGCGCGTCGACCAGATAGGCATTGATTTGGTCAACCTCCATTTCGTGTGGTTCTCCGGTAACGGTTTCGTAAAAAAAGAGCTGCTTTTGCTTGTGGGCATGAAGTGAAAAACCGATGATAACGCAAAAAACCGCCGCTTTACCACTGGCTTCATTAGTCCATTTGAACGTCTGATGCGCAAAGTTGATCATGATGCCCAGCCGATGAAGCTCCTTCCATAAAATCGCGGGCTGGATTCCTTGCGTTATGGAGTTGGTCGAAACGAATCCGACTTCAATATCTGTCCCTTGAATGTACTCCGCGGCCATTTTGTACCAGCATGTAACATAATCAAGATCACCATTGTTCTTCACTCCATGAAATACGTCGAATACTTCCGACTTCTGACGCTCCGACATGAGTCTGGCTCCACCGAACGGAGGATTGCCCAATATGTAATTCAATTCATTTTTGGGAACAAGGTCTTCCCAGTTCATACCAAGGGCATTGGCACAGAGAATCTTCGGCGAAGTTCGCAGCGGAATTCGGGCAAAATATTGTCCGAACGCGTCCCGAACTTTCAAATTCATCTGGTGATCCATGAGCCAAAGGGCCACAAGCGCGACTTGCGATGGAAAATCCTCTATTTCAATTCCGTAAAACTGATCGACGTCAATCCGGCATAGTGTGGATACGTCAAGAAAACGTTCGTTTTTGTAAAGCTCCTTGAGCAGGGCAAGTTCGAGCAATCGCAGTTCCCGATAGGTAATGACAAGAAAGTTTCCGCATCCGCAAGCCGGATCAAGGAATTTCAGCGACGCAATCTTCTTGTGAAACGCTTCAAGACGCTGCTTTTTGCCTGCGCGAAGCGTGGTAATATGTTCGAATTCGTCCCATAAACCATCAAGAAAAAGCGGGTGAACGACTTTCAGAATATTTTGCTCGCTGGTATAATGTGCCCCTAAATTACGCCGAAGTTCCGGATTCATGACCGATTGGAACATGGCCCCGAAAATCGCCGGTGAGATTTTACTCCAATCGAACTGGCAGCACACGAGAAGGGCATTACGCATTTTGGAATCGAATGCCGCGATTCGAAGTCGCTCTTCAAACAGCTTACCATCGATATAAGGAAATTGGCAAAGCTGCTCGTCCAGTGTTTTGAGACGTTCCTTTTCCGGCGTATTGAGAACTTCAAACAGTTCCGCCAACTTCGGTGCCAGATCGGAACCGTCTTCCGCCGTCCGCTCTTTCAGATAATAATAAAGGGTATTTTTCTCGAATAGGGACGTATCGTCGGCAAACAGACTGAACAGGAGCCGAACAAGATATATCTCCAGTTCATGACCGCTGTACCCGATTTCCTTGAGTTGGTCGTGTACTTTGCCCATGAGTTCCGCCGCCTGAATATTGACCGGGTCCTGATCTTGGTAAACCCGCTTTTGATATCCGACCATGAATGTAAATAATTCGATATGATCGGCAAGCTGCTCAAGGGTGAAAACCGTTTTTTTACCGTCGTTGTCCAAGTCGTAACAATGAAAAGTGTGAAAGTCGCAAATGAGAATGAGCTTCGGCAGCATGACATTGGGGAGAGAGTCCGCATACAATTTTGCCTGTTTGTACGCTTTCTCCATATCTTTTCCCCGCGATTTCATTTCGACGAGAATGTTACCCGGCCAGAACAGGTCAATATATCCATACTCTCCAGGAGCCCAATCCGGTAGCTTGACTTTCTTCTCGAAAGTCGATACTTTTCGTTGGTTGAGTCCAAAAACGCTAAAGAAGCCCATTTCAAACTGTTGTGCTTCGCTCTCTTCGCTTCCGGCATTTTCAAACTCCAAAGCAAACGCGGCGGCACGGGCTTTGATTTCATTAAGGGAAAGCGGCATATCTCATTCTTCCTGTTCGATTCATTATCCATTGCGTTCAATCAAAAACCAATCGCCATGTTGCGATCTTTTTTGCTTCGAATCTCGTCATTTTAGCGGTATGGGGGATTGCC
>JAQVID010000664.1 GCA_028695865.1 Thermoguttaceae bacterium
AAGTATCACCGCAAGATCAGAATTGAAGGGGGAATCTCGCTTGAAATCGCGCAGAGCATGATCCTGCCGGTCGTCAGCGACGAGTATGGACGGCTCACGACTTCGCTTGCCCGGGCAATGGGAAGCGGAGTAACCTCCGGAATTCAAGGCTTGCGACGGACTATCGAAAAATTGGGGAATGGAATAGACTTGCTTCAAAAGCAGTGCGAAGAACTTGAAGGCTCGCTTCAGGGACTGCACGAAGAGATTTTGGCCGCCATGGCCGCCGTCCGAGGCACTGTCGATTCGTTGGAGCATTTAGTAGACGATGCCCGGTGGCCGCTCCCCAAATATCGGGAAATGCTTTTCATTTATTGATTCCTGCCCTTTTTGTGTTGAGCACGCGTTGCCGCCCGACCGTAAAGCGTTTACGACAGCGACTTCCTGTTTTCTGATTCACACCCCGTTTACCTTCGGAGAACGGGGAACTTATCGCTGTACCAGGAAAACTGTATGATACGATTAGGAATTTGTGTGACGCGGTGTGATTTATTGTGTTCTTGAATTTATTTGCTTTCGGTTTTATCTGTGCCGTTTTGTTCATGCGGACAAGTTTGTTTACGCGATGGTTTGTGCAAAGGGGGTTCTTGACACTTTTTGTGATTAAGAGAAAATAAAAGGAGTGAATTCGGGGGCGACCCGGGTGGGCTTCGTATGAAGACCGCGGTTTTTGAACCGTTTGCTTCGATGCCTTTCAGTATCGATTCCTACACCGAAAAACAGGAGTTTCGAAAACATATGAAAAAGCCTGGCAGTAAAGTCGCGTACCTGGTTTTTGTCCTTTTCTTTTTCGTTGTTGTATTATTTCTTTCGAACGTTCCCGTTTTTCCGACAGGTAAAGAGACCTTGGAGAATGCGGGGAAAAATACCGAAACCTCTTCGACTTCGGTGAATCAAAACGCGAACGGCCAGCGTGATCCCCAATCCGATGAAAACCAACCTGATCCGAATGACGACTTCGTTGGCGATGGTTCCGGCAATGTTCCCATGCGATGGATTCCAAACCAGCGCGTTCTTATTGGCGCCCCGCCCACGATTATTGATCTGGAAGACTCAATCGGGCGCTTTAGGCATGACGGTGCTTTTGGGCCGGCCGAGGCCTTTGATCGGACCAAATTAAAAATCTCAATACTGTCCGATACGAAAGATTCTGTTGTGAGTACGGAAATTCATGAGCAGAAACTTATTCTCAAATGGAACGCGGAAAACACAGGAAACGCGGAAATCACCATCGGATTAAAATATCCCAAGCAGCCTCCAGTCTTTTTGGCCTTTAAAGCCGAAGCCTGGAGGCCTAATTATTTATGGATGTTCGCGGTCGTTATCGGCGGCTTGGGAATCTTCCTTTTCGGTATGAAAAACATGTCGGAAGGTGTTCAGATGATTGCCGGGGCCGGACTGCGACGCATGATCGCAATTTTTACGGAGAATCGATTTCTTGCACTGGGAATTGGTGTTCTGGCGACCATGTTGGTTCAATCCAGTTCGGTAACGACGGTTATGGTCGTGGGCTTTATTAACAGTCAAATCATGACATTGGCCCAGGGCATTAGTGTTATTATGGGAGCGAACATCGGAACTACGGCCACCGGCTGGCTCTTAACACTTAAGATTGGCGAGTACGGTCTTCCCATTTTGGGGGTCAGTACGTTTTTGTATATTTTTGCCAAAAATGATCGTCTGAAATACATTTCCATGGCGGTCATGGGGCTTGGTTTTCTCTTCTTTGGTCTTGAAACGATGGGGTCCGGATTCGTTCGAATGGTTGAATTACCTGAATTTGCGATTTGGCTCAAGTCGTTTTCCACAACGAGTTACGGCGGTATGTGGTGCTGTATTATCATTGGGTGCATACTAACCATGATGGTTCAGGCCTCGGCGGCGACGCTCGGTATTACGATTTCGCTGGCGTCCATCGGGGCAATTGATTTTTCAACGGCCGCCGCGCTTGTATTGGGAGAAAACATTGGCACGACGATCACGGCTCTGTTTGCGTCAATCGGGACGTCAACCAATGCCAAGCGAGCCGCATATTTTCACGCACTCTTTAATATTCTTGGTGTCTGTTGGGTTTCGACCATTTTCATTCCGATACTCCTTCCGTTTGTGACCAGTGTCGCCAATGTTCATCATGGGCATAACGTTGCGACAGGTATTGCTTTAACGCATACCCTGTTCAACGTAACGAACGCGATTATTTTTCTTCCGTTTGTTCGTGTCTTTGCCAAGCTGTTGACCCGATTCGTTCCGGAAGCCAAAACGCAAACGCAGCCCAAACTTTCGTTGACCAGTTTGGGATTGAGACACATGGAGTCGCCGACGATTGCAATCGAGCGTTCCCGGGCAGAAATTGTCCGAATGGCCAATGGGTGCTGGGAAATCGCCGACTGGTATCGAAAAGTCAATGAGAATAATTTCTCGGACGAAAAAATGATCGACGAAATTTTTGCGCAAGAGCAAACGCTTGACAGTATGCAAGATGAAGTCATTGCGTTTCTGGCCGATGTCCTTGCGAAAAATCATGCTCCTGATGTCGCTGTACTTGCCCGGCAACAGTTGCGGATCGCTGACGAACTGGAAACAATCAGCGATTATTTTGTCGCCATATTGAAATCAAATTTAAAACTGAGAACTTCGGAATTG
>JAQVID010000665.1 GCA_028695865.1 Thermoguttaceae bacterium
CAGAGGGCTTGAGTGGGCGTTTCGTTAATCTGGACAAAGCGAAGTTCGGAATTCTTCCCGGTATTACAGATCGTGAATATTACACAAACAGTTTTCATGTTCCGGTTTGGTACGAAATTTCAATCGTGGATAAAATCAGAATTGAAGCTCCATACCACGCGTTGTGTAATGCCGGGCATATCACTTACGTTGAGCTGAATGGGGACGTTGCTCAAAATGTTGAGGCATTCGAAAAAATCATTCAACTCATGAAAACAAGCGGAATTGGCTATGGCGCGATCAATCACCCTATCGATCACGATCCTGTTTGCGGCTACAATGGAATTATCAACGACACCTGTCCCAAGTGCGGGAGAAAGGAAACAAATGAAAAACCTTTTGAAAGAATCAGAAGAATCACCGGCTATCTCGTCGGCTCTCTCGACAGGTTTAATGACGCCAAACGCGCCGAAGTCGCCGACAGAATCCCTCATCAGTGGTGAGAGAATTCGCATTGCCGGTTGGGAAAACGATTCCATTACCGACGGTCCCGGCTTGCGTTTTGTGTTATTCGTTCAAGGTTGCGAACGCAAATGCCCCGGTTGTCATAATCCCACAACACACGCCATAGACGGTGGCTGTTGGGTTAGTATCGCTGAAATTCTGGAATTCATCGATAGAAACCCGCTTCTGGACGGTATTACCATCTCCGGCGGCGAACCGTTTTTACAACCGGCTCCCTGCGCTGTCTTATCACGCGAAATCCACCGCAGGTCACTTTCAGTCGCAGTTTATACGGGTTTCACGTTCGAAGAAATACTGTGTTGTCCCGATATTGATCGCCTATCTCTCCTGAAAGAAACTGACATTCTCATCGACGGACCCTATCTCGAAAACCAACGTTCGTTAAACCTGAAATTTCGCGGTTCGGCCAATCAGCGTATTATCGACGTTCCGAAGTCATTGGCCGTCGATAAAATAATTGAACATTTTTGGTAATTTATCCGAATAATAGTGAAAACAGCTCTTGCAACTATCATAACTCACGGTAGAACAAACGCACCTAGCCACAGCCAGCGCGAGGGTGCTGGACCCCAATTGGTGCTGCCGCACCGTTGGTGTATAATCGCTCCCGTTGGTCGAGTTGTTTCACGACCGTCAAACAACGGCACTATTGAGGTCTCGCCTGGCCCCGAAAGGGGAGTCTTAACACAAATCATAACAGACAACTCCAACCGGGCTGACCTCATTTTTATTTTTGTTTGTACAGAAATTCTTGAATCCACAAATTTTAACATGTTTTTTGAAAGCCCCTAAAAAGGCTATTGTAATATTTGCTT
Source organism: Thermoguttaceae bacterium (assembly GCA_028695865.1). Lineage (GTDB taxonomy): Bacteria > Planctomycetota > Planctomycetia > Pirellulales > Thermoguttaceae > JAUNBG01. Next base: position 1,320 of record JAQVID010000665.1, read on the forward strand.
TTCACTGTAATATAAAGGTGCCTACCACGGAACTTGGCTCAACAACTGGCGATAGAAATTCCATACGTCCCCGAAAGGGGCAACGTATGGTCGTTGCATCCCAATTGGTGCTATCGCACCGTTGGTATGTAATCGCTTCCGTTGGTCGCTTTATTTAGCGACCGTCAAACAACGGCGTCAACTGGGGCCGCCCGGCCCGAAAGGGCACGTAAGCATTATCATAACGCGTACTCCAACGGGCGGTCCCTGCTTTTCATTGAAGTTCTGTTCGCCCCTTTAATCGGCTTCTTACAACCTTTATTCTCTCATACTTTCCACACGGACGGAACCTCTTTTTTCTTTTGAAAATCTTCACTTTCTTTGGTAAATTTCCTGACAGTCCCCTTGATTGAATTCGGATTTCACGGCTCACTGTTCCTGCATGGAATTTCCATCTCCGTTTAAAAATTCCAGACGACAATAGGAAGGAGGAATCATGGCAACAATTTTAACACGGCAGGGGAAGCTCGGAACTTCCTTTGTCATTCATTATTATGGCAATGACCGAAAGAGTCGATTCTATCTCTGTTTGGGCCAAAAGTATCGACGGCGGCAGGCGGAGGAGATCAAAATTCTGGTCGAAAATTTACTCGACGCGGCGGCGACCAAGCGGCGTCTCTATCCGGAAGAGGAAGAGGCGGTGCGCCGTCTGCCGGTCGATCTCAAAAAACGTATTACAGAAAAGGGATTACTTGTGGGATTTCAATTTCTTTCGGTCGGTGAAATTTGGGAACGTTATCTCGACGCCAGTGAAAAGGACCCGAGGAAGAAACCGTCAACGGTGGAGACGTATCAGACGGCCAGCAAGCGTTTTCTCGAATATTTCGAGCCGGACATTGAGCCGGACGACATTGAATTGACTGACGGAAGTGACTGGCGGGACTGGCTGGAAGACGAATTCAATCTGTCAGAAGCGTCGGCGGCCAGTACCATTGTCCGAACGCGTACCGTTTTCGCCTGGGCACAGAAAAACGGATATTGTCAGGGAAACATTTTTCTCAACGTCCGCAAAGGCTCGACAGAAAACAAGGAACGCGAATTCTATGTGCCGATGGAATGGTTCGAAAAAGTCATGACATTTTGTCCGGATCAGGAGTGGCGGGTTTATCTTGCTCTCATGCGAATTGGCGGAGTACGTATGGGCGAAGCACATGCTCTCACCTGGGAAAACGTCCTCTGGAATGAGGACAAGGTTCGAATTATCAGTCCGAAAACTGAACGTTTCCAGGGCCACGACGAACGCGTTATCCCGTTTTTCCCGCGACTTCGGCAAGAACTTCAAAAATTATACCACACGAAAGACTGCACGAAAACCGGTCC
>JAQVID010000666.1 GCA_028695865.1 Thermoguttaceae bacterium
GCGACCATTTTTTGATTCCGCAGCGAGGAAGTTTTTTGTATTGGCCGTGATCGAAGATGATATTGACGACATCGCATTTGAGGTATTTGCTTACGTCGAGTGTCGCTTCGCGAACGTCGAGAATTTCGAATTCGAGGGTTGACCCGGCAGGCATGGTTCCAAGCGACAAGTGATATCGCAAAATTTCCTTGTCCGGCAACGGTTCATTTTTGGACCACCGCGACAAAAACGCGCGATATTCTTTCCAGTTTTCGTCCAGCGGAATGTCGCCGGAACCGGAGAATCGGGCAGACCACGGCGAGGCCGAATTTTGGATTCTGATTTGCGGCATGGACCATGGTTTGGAACATCGGGCCCGATAGACGACTTCGAGATCATCGCTTGGAAGGTCGCTCGTAACGGTTGGGCCCCAAATTTGAATGTGATTCCCTGCTTGGCCCGGGACCACACACTCGATTTTGAATCCGTTTGCCGTGGTGTGAAGTTTGGCTTGTGCTCCTTTTTCCTGATGATAAGTCCAACGGCCATCGCCCTGAATCGTCTCGTTATTCTTGATCGTTTCGTTGAACTTTTTTCCGAGTTTGGGGAGAACTTTTTTGGTTGCCCAAATGCCCGGACGAACTTCTTCCCAGTCGTCCGGATGGGCCGCGTCGACGCTTCCATAAAAGCAGGGCAGGGGACCTTTGCCGTATACGCCGTAATATACAGGAGTTCCTTCGATTCCGCTATGTGGTGAAATCTGCTGCCGCCACAGTCCACCGCGAGCGAACAGAAATCGGTCGCCCGGCTGCGTGGGCGTCTTATTTGTTTTCTCGACCGTCTTCCAAGGCGTTTCAGGCGACAGACCGTCGTTTTGATCGTTTCCGCGGTTACTGTCAATATAATACGTTGTGGCCTGGGCAACGCAAGTCATTGAAAGGAGGAGCGACAACAGTAAAACGTAAAATAGTTTGTTTTTCATAAACCACCGTATTATTGTAGCATAGCTGAAAAAATGAACTGCTCGCCATGGGGCAGATCGCCAATTAGCCCCTATTATAACACGTTGACGGTTGGGCTTCAAGGTTGGAACGAAAAAAGAATATCAAGAAGGGCAGGAGCGTTTTTTGTCTCGCCAAGTTGACGCCAAGGCCGGCTACTCCCAAAAAATTCCCAACCCCGTAGGGGTCATTTGGAGTGCGGCGGCTTGCCGCCGCTTTTGTGTGCGCTAAATAAGGGTAACGCGGGAGCTTGCTCCCGGTTCGACCTTTACGCTTCGAAATATCCTCCCGGCGTTTGCAATCGAAAACCTGGGCTTTACTCTCGTAATCGCGAACACTGTTTTACACTCCGCGTAATGGGGTGGAAAACCCCGTAGGGGTTTCCGTATGGTAGGCACCCGGTTCGGCCGTCAGGCCGTACCCCTGCTATGCGACTCCTTCGAACCGCTCATTCCCTAATTGCGCTCGTTTCACTCGCTCCATGTACGGGCTTGATGAAATTTCGTCATACCCGAAATCAAGGTCCATTACGACGAATAAAGGCCGTAATGGAGCTTGCGACCGCGATCCCGGGAAGGTTGTAGAACACATCCTGATTACTTAAACGACACTTGCCAGGTTTGCGCATTCTCTGCGGTCACGGCAAAAGTAATCTTGTTACCGTCCCGTCTGAACTTAACGTTTTGCCCATGACTCTCAACGGAAACAATTTTTCGTCCAATACTCTCTTCGTCCAGCGTGATATCAAACTGTTTAAGAACCGGAATGGGGAGAATGGACCACACATTGTCTTGAGGAGTGACCAGCACCGCGCCGGTGGTCGTCATACCGCGCCAAGTAAACGGCTTGTCGTTGCCGACAGCTCGCTCCACGGCCTGCGGTTCGTCCAGTTTGTCAATCGATACGACCTCCGGAGCACTGGCGGTAAGTTTGACGGTGTTGCCACTGCGTTCGATCAGGACGGTTGCAATCGAATATCGCAAGTCGCTCACGGCGTTCCCTTGAATCGCGAACCGGCCGCCTCCCTTTTTGGCATCGTAAATTCCGGCCAGAACCTGATATTTACCGGCCGGCATGTTGTCTGGTACCGTCATGATCTGCTTTTCGCCTGTTCGAACAATGGTTGCGTCGTATGTGTCCGTTTTCGTTCCCCATTTTGAAGTTGGCGGATTGGGACTTTCGCCCCCGGGATACCATCCGGTACTACGGTAATCGTTGTCCGGCTTGAACAGGTGAACAAACACATGGGCATCGGTTGGCAAAGCGTCTTTGGCATGCCAGTCGATCTTTATTTTGAATCCTTTATTGGAAACCTGTTCGAATTCGACCATTTTGGGCTCGATGCGGTATCCGGCCGACTGGGAATAACACCGGGCGTTCATATAAAACGAATGACCCCGGTCCGAGGCTTCGACGACCGCTTGTGGAAATTGCGGATTGCGGAAGATACCGGAGAGCAATTTGCCGTTTTCGTCAAGTACAATATAAGAATAACGCGGAAGCCGATAACCGTTTGTCGCAAAATCGGTTGTGCCGCGATTGGCTATGACGACCGAACCGTCGGACCAGGAGATTTTCTGTCGGTGAATGTTTTCGCCCTGGCTGGTCTTGTCGAACAGGACCTTGGTAATATTGCGCGTTGCCAGACGTCTTGCGACACGTTGCTCAAGGTAATACTTGCGAATCGACTG
>JAQVID010000667.1 GCA_028695865.1 Thermoguttaceae bacterium
CTGGCCGGTCTGGATTGGACCGTTGTGGAAAATCTGGAAGAGGAGAAATTTCTCGAGCTCTCCCTTTCGACGATTCCAACTTCGTGTTTTTACGGTCAAATGATTCATCGTGAAAACAAACTGATTTACGCCTCCTTGTTCCGAACCGGTATGAATGCGTGAATCAATTCCGCATGAAACAATGTAACATTGTTGCAAACGAACAGACCGACTCGAATTGTTCTCTTTTGAACGATTTCGCGTCGGTCTTTCGAAATATTCAAGTTAACAAAATTCTGCCTGAAAGTTTTATCAATGAATGAAGTCGTAAGTAATATAGCGTTTTCACCGATAGAATGGACCAATGAGCTTGGGGCGTTCACGCTGCTCAACGGTGTCGTGGGCGACGCGGCGATTAAAGCCGTGTTCTTGCAGTCGGGTGAAGTGACTCTTTTCGATTTGGGCCAACTGAACAATATGACTTACGGCGAATTACTCGATGTGAGACAGGCATATATCTCGCATACTCATTTCGATCACATCGTCGGATTCGACTCCCTGTTGCGCGCAACCTTTCCCTTGAATCGGCCGTTGACCTTTGCCGGCCCCGTTGGAATCGCAACACAACTTTCCTGTCGAATGAAGGGATATACATGGAATCTGGCCGCGCCGGATCAGGTCGATCACACGATTCGGGAGATTGACGACCACGGAACCGTTCGCAGTTTTCACCTGACCAATACGAACAATTTTGAGCCGGTCGAAACAGATAATGAACCGCTTCGAACCGATCCGCTTAACCCGAATCTGTTTGACGCTCCCGTCGCTTACGTCGGAAGTCTTACCGGCGGGCTTCGTACCTATGCGGTCGTCCTGGACCATGTGGGTATTCCTTCGGTCGCTTACTGTTGCGTTTCCGACGCAAAATTAAAATTCAACCCAGAGCTTCTTCCGTCGCTCGGACTGAAGCCCGGCGCGTGGGTGGGGCAATTCCAAAAAGCGTATCTCAATGGAGAATTGGATAGAGAGTTCCCTGTCGGCCAACGGACGGCTACCGTTCAGGAGCTGGCGGACAAACTGCTCGAAATCAAACCAGGCAAGAAATTCTGTTATCTGACCGACTTCGGATTCACACCAGAAAATCTGGAGCGTGTTCGTCCGTTCATTCGTAACGCGACTTCTTTAGCCATTGAGTCGAACTTTCGTGACGGGCAAGAGGTCCAGGCATCGGAAAACGGCCATTTGACGACAAGGCAAGCCGTATCCCTGATCAAGGAATCGGGCGCGTCATCGTTCAGAACCTTCCATTTGTCCAACTCTTTTTCCGATTGTGCCGGCGAAATTCTTGCGGAAATCGCCTCAATGTATGATGATAAGCAGGTGTAATAAATGTGCTTTTTAACGGACATTTTTAACGGATAATACGGCCAGCGCGGACGCCTTGTCCACGACTCAGAAGCAAAGTGCGGCCTTGCCCTCGCTTTCATGAATGGTGCCATGTATCCTGTCCGTATTCTTTTAAAATGACCATACAATACAGACAATACAGTTGTGTTTTACCCATATTAACCATCACCCTTTGAGCAGGACCAATTTTTGGAATGATGAAATTTTCCATATAACCTTATGGCCAGTAGTGGGCCATATACCACTGGGAAGGGAAGAATTTTCCTCATTTTGTGTTCGGTCTGTGGAACTTTCAAACGTTTCATTATCACAGGGGAGAAAGTTCCCCATTCTATCAGAGAAAAAACAAGAATGAGAAATTCTTTCAGATGGTGTACGGTCTGAAGGCATTTCGACGTCTTCGCGTTAGACGGATGTTATTGAACATTCCACCCGTAGTTTAAACTTCAAACACCAAATTTTTTATAAGGAGAGTAATGTGCCGGAATTGGATACTCACGAGGAACCGCAGGAAACGTCATTGTCGCCCGAGCAGAAAACGGATGACAGTAAACCATTGGAGACAGCAAAAAGGACTGCTTGGGGAAATTTCTTAACGATGATACCGTTTTTTATCGGGCTTATCATCTTTCAGGCTATGCGATCTCCTGTGGAAATGCGAGTAGGCATCATTTTGGTTGGCGTATTGGTAACGTCGTTTTTGGGGTTCGTATTTTGGGCCGCGTCGGGACATAAAACACGAAAACCTGACAGGAATAATGACGAAAATCATTGAATCTGAAAACAGTTTAGATGGGAATCGCAGAAAGGAGAGACTTTCTTCCAAGGTATTTCACTGCATGATGGGAAGCAAATTCAAGGCGTGACTGGCCTTCGAGTCCGCTTCCGTCGTTTTGTGAAAAAATCACGATTAAAGACGGTCAAAGACGGAAAATTTCGAAATTTTCAAGAACTTTTCGCAAAATCCGAATTTAACCTGTCTCTTTTAGGGGTGAAAACTCACCGTGCTATTAGAAGGAGAGAATTTTTCGTTTTTTTTGTTCGATTTGAGAATTCTCATTCGTTTACATATGGACGGAAAACTTGTAACCGTTCACGGCGATTTTTCCTTTCCCACGAAAGGTTGGCCGTGTTCTTCTTACAGAGAGTATAGCAGAACCAACCAGCCACGTCAACGATATGTCAGAAAAATTCCGAAAAACAGACAACGAATCGGTGGATTCCAGCCGATTCGAGCAGTATGGAAGACCCAAGAGATAAAAAAATCAGGAAGCATAAAGCA
>JAQVID010000668.1 GCA_028695865.1 Thermoguttaceae bacterium
AGGAGCGTTTGTCTCCGGGACTGCGCTTGGCGCCGCGTCCGGCGTTGCGATTGGCGTTGTGCTCGGAGCCGGGGCACTCGAAGGTTCAACGACCGGAGCCGGAAGAACCGTGGTACTCACCGCCGGCGAAATCGTAACATCGCAAGGAGAAACGACCTGATCAATTGGAACCTGCTTGTACACCGTTACGGGTCGCTGAACCTTGACCGTCTTCGGAACAGTACGGGCAATGCGAACCTTGTACGGCTCTTTAATTTCTTCGCGAACAGTCTTGTAAGTCGTCACAGGTACTTGCCGTACTTGTTCTTCCGTCTGTACCCGGCATACCTTAACCGGAGTCTTCTGAACGACCCGTTCGGTTACCGGCTTATACGTCGTTACCGGAATCTTCTTTACTTGCGTCTCTTCAACATATCGCGTTACCGGAACTTGTTCCTTGCGCACAATTTGTTCCTCCTGATACGTCGTGACGTTCACGGGAACATCTTCGACGACCGTCTCCGGTACGTATGTCGTAACAGGTACCTGACGGGCAACCAGATTCTGCTCGTAGACCTGCTGCGCCTTGTACTGCGGGGCTCCCTGAAGTTCCGTCCAATACAGGCCGGGCAAACGCGACTTGGTCGTACCCGTTGCCGGATCAAAATACTCGCCGCCGCGCTGCCACGTCAGACGCCGGTACTCGCGCGGAGCTTCCGGTGTGTACCGTGTGACGTACCGGCCTTCGTCCCGAACCTGCGTCTGGCTGGACGTCACCGCTCGATTGACCGTGTACTGACGCTGCTGCATGACCGTCTGCTGCACCGGCCGCTTGACCGTTTCGACAATCTCACGCTCCTGAACTTCACACACAGGACGTTTCACCGTTTGAACCTCTTCACGCTCTGATGTCTCCGGAACGTACCGGACAATATCATAAGCGGTTTCCTTCTCCACAGTCTCCCAAACAGGCTTTTGAACCTTTACCGTCTCGGTCCGAACGGAAGTCTCGGGCACCTGACGCGAAACGACCCGCGTTGCGTACCGGGTTTCTTCATCCCAAACTGTCTCGTACGTCGTAACCTCATGCTCCTGCATGACCGTTTCTTTTACCGTCTTGTACGCGGGGGTACACACGCCACACGCGGGAGCAGGCGACGAGTTGAACACAACGGGAGCAGGTCGCTGTACCACAAACGTTGGAGCCGGAGCAACGACCTGAACCGGCTGCTGATACGCAACCGGCTCCGAATCGGACTGGCAAGCACACTTGGAAGTTACGCGCGCATACGTACAAAATACCAGCACGCACAGCGTCAATACACCAAAGAGTATCTTAAAGCGCCATTTTTTGTTTGTTTTCATGATTTACACCCTTGTTTTCAATTCCTTGTCTACGAGGAGAAACGGTCACTCAAATTCCGATAACTTCATCGAAACGGGGTTATTTCCGTCCAAATCCCTGCTTCTCTTAAATTTCATACATTCAGTCTAATCAGTATAATCATTCTTGTCAAAAGTTTTTTATTAAAAAAAACAAAACTTTCGATATAATCGCTACAACCGTCCGTTTAATCGTTAAATTTTAGCTTTTTTAACACCTGCGGGGCAAAAAACGAAAATGTTTCGGGGAAAATACGGCAGAAACGAACCACATCCCACTCCGTGTCCAGGACTGTGAGGGAACAATCTGCTCTGTCTTGTAAGCAAGCGTCCGCACACATGGTATATGCGCAAGCATAATATACGCATAATATATAATGAATACGTCAGAGAAACACAACAACCATGGAAGACGCCCTGGTCGACAGAAAACAGGAGAATACAGACAATAAAAAAAGGGAACAATAACAGATGTTCCCCAAAAGTAAACGACGTAACACATTATGCAACACATTACGCAAGTACACCGCAAGAGTGTGCTCCTTGCGTTTGACGACGCGCGTCGCCGCGTCGGATTTAGAAATCGTTGTCGAACGCTCGCGAAATCCCGGGCTCAAAACGCCGATAAGCCGCTTGTCCGTAATCTCTGTTCTCATGACTTTGGCCAATGTCAGGCCAAGACGACACATCAACCAATTCCGGCATAATCTCGACCAATTGATCGACCAAGGTAGTCGTCATGTTTTTCACTCGTGCCTCACGAGTCGTCTTTTGAATCTGCTTGGCTGTTTTCATGACCTTCAGGAGCATGGCACGATTTCGAATCGGGTCCTCCAAAACATTTTCCTGCTCAATCATTTCCGAAAGCGGAACATCCAGAACCTCTTGCCATGCAAGGACTTGCGTTATTGTGAGGTCGGCTGCCGGGTCTTCCTGAGCACGCGCTTCCTGCGTCGAAAGCCCTAAACGCTTGGCACAATAAGACAACGACAAACACTGGTTCCGTCTTATTTCGCCGATCCGATTCAACAAGCGGGGCTCCCGGTCCGTGCCGACCTGTGGCCCAAGAATGCCGTTGGCGACCATGTCGCCGCTTCCCTCGGGAAGTCTGTGAAAATCAGTGCTTGACATAACCTACCCCCTGTTGCTTTGTGCAACCATACAAAAATAATAAAACAAATCAGGCTAAAAATCTCCTGACTACATGTTTTAAATGCAACAAGTGTGCCAAACGCTGCTTCCACGACCAATTTTATTGTTTTTTGCCTTGCCTCACCTTCCTATTTTACGTTGTCGGCAAAAT
>JAQVID010000669.1 GCA_028695865.1 Thermoguttaceae bacterium
GCCGTTTTGTTCAAAGGAGTCAATCGGCATGAACATGATCCGTATACCGGTCACGCTTTATCGGACGAGTCGATTCTTGCCGATTTGCTTCTCATGAAAGAATTCAATATCAACGCGATTCGAACGTGTCATTATCCAAACGACCCGCGTTTTTACCGTTATTGCGATGAGCTTGGCTTTTATGTGATTGACGAAGCCAATATCGAATCACACGGAATGGGCTACGAAGCCCAATCTCTTGCCAAAGACAAAGTTTGGGAAGCGGCGCATCTTGATCGACTCAAACGGATGATGTACCGCGACAAGAATCATCCTTGTATTATTGTCTGGTCACTTGGAAATGAGGCGGGCAACGGTGTCAATTTCGAGACGATTTACAACTACGCGAAATCACTTGACCTGACTCGCCCCGTCCAATACGAACGAGCCATACTCGACTGGAATACGGATATTTATTGTCCCATGTATACATCGGTTTCCCAACTGCTTGACTACGCGACAAAACCGCAAACCAGGCCACTCATTATGTGTGAATACGCGCACGCCATGGGGAGCAGTACGGGCGACTTATCGCTCTATTGGAATGCCATTCACAAATACAAATATTTGCAGGGCGGTTTTATTTGGGATTGGGTTGATCAGGGCATTGCAATGCGAGTGCCCAAGCAGGAAGCGCAAGACCGCAGTCCCCACGGTATGCCAATTGACGTTGTCGGTAAGCTCGTAACGGCAGAATCGGTTGGTGAGATTCGCACGGGCTGCAAAACAACACCTAAAACGCAAGGTTTGCAGGGAATAAAAGGTTACGCGATTCCCTCGGGCGAAGACGCTGACCTTTTGAATTTCATTGACAAGAAACCATTCACCGTGGAAGCAATCGTATTTCCATGGAACAGTAAACAAGGGGATTATCTTGGCAAATCAGAGCGTCAATTCACGCTTCGTCAAAAAGGCGATAAAGTTGAATTCGTGATTTACACAGGGTCAACCATGCAAACAGTCAGCGGCACGGTCGATCATTGGCTCAAGAACTGGCACCGCGTCACGGGCGTCTATACCGGCAAAGAAATGCTCCTGTATATTGACGGCAACAAGATTGGATCGACCAAATGCCGGCATGGGATTACGGCCTGCCCGGTACCATTTGAGTTGGGACGCGACCCGTACACCAGAGAACTGCCCGGAGCCATTCTTTCCGCCGCGACCGTTTACGCAAAGGCTCTTGCGCCTGATGAAGTCGCAAACGCTCCGAAAGACCGCAAAAATCGCGACTCGCTTTTGCTGGACGTCGATTTCAACCTGGCAACCGCAACGCCAACCGACGACATTTATGCGGGTTACGGCGGTAACTTTGGTCCGATTGATGTTCCAACCGATCAGAACTTTTGCATGAACGGTTTGGTTGATTGTTGGCGCAAGCCGCACCCGGGATGCTATGAAGTTCGCAAGTGCTATGAAGACGTAAAGATTATTCGCACTCCCGGTTGCGACAAGAACGATTTTAGTCTCTTTACTGTTCAAAATGGCTGGTTTTTCCGCGATTTGGACGGGGTGGATGTCGTTTGTTCTTTGACTGAAAACGGCGTAACACTTGAAACGAAAACAATCTCGCTGGGTCATGATGTTCCGGCGCCTCAAGCACAGTCCGAAGGCGCAATTAAAGTCGACTTAAAGAATTATCGACTCGACGCCGTAAGCATGATCGAACCCAAACCGGGAGCAGAGTATTACTTGAATTTCAAATTTGTTGTGAAAAAAGGACCGTTCTTCCGTTGCAGTTCTGTCATGAAGCAACTGGGGCAAAGAGCCGATTCGCCCCTGGTTTTGACGCAGGAGCAGTTCCGTCTGCCTATTTACGCTGACGGTACACTACAGGAATTGATCGGCATGAAGTGCGGCAGTTTCAGTAAAGTTCTTTTGCCCAAGCCGAGTCTGTGGCGGGCTCCAAACGATAATGATCGCGGCTATTCGATGGGGCGACGTTTGGAAGTATGGCGTCACGCCACTGCCGAAAGCTCTACAAAGAGTATTCGCGATCGTGACCGCGATGGTAATACTTATACAGAAACGCTCTACAAACCGGATCATGTTAAAGCGGAAATCATTGAGCGGATTACATCTTATCCGGACGGGCGTCGCAAAGTCTCGCTGTCGATCAAAAAAGCGGCGGGAACACCCGATATACCGCGTTTTGGAACGCATATCATGATTCCATGCGACTTAAGCGAAAACCTGAAAGTCGAGTACTACGGTCGGGGTCCTTGGGAAAATTATTGGGACCGCAATACCGGTTCTCTGGTCGGACGATGGTCGACGACCGTTGACGACATGTTTGTATCTTACTCGGAGCCGGGAGACTTCGGTTATCGAACCGATGTTCGCTGGCTGGATTTGACGGATGAAAACGGCGAAGGTTTTCGCGTTTCGGCCCTGGATGCCAATGGTGTCAAAACAACGTCGTTCGGCGCGGCCACGTTCTGTTTTTCAGTAAAACGTTTTCTGGATCGAGACCTGGAAGCGGTGGAGCACAATTGGATGTTGCCCAAGCGTCCGTTTATCGTACTGAATATTGATTACCGTCAGATGGGGGTTGGCGGCAATAACTCCTGGGGAGCCATGCCGTATCCGGAATTCAGACTGTATGACCCAACTTTCCGGTTTGAGT
>JAQVID010000670.1 GCA_028695865.1 Thermoguttaceae bacterium
CATGGCACTCCAGCGAGAATGGATTGACCGCACCAACCAAATCCGACAGGCCCTGCTCCAGCTCAGGGACTCTCTTTGACTACGATAGCCGCAAACAGGAAATTGCCGATATCGAAAAGATCATGACCGGCCCGAATTTTTGGGACGACCAGGAGCATTCACAGACAGTCGTTTCAAGGCTCAAGGCGGTGAAAGCTCTCGTTAAGCCGATGGATGAAATTGTATCCATCCTTGACGAGCTCGACGTCATGTTCGAACTTGGTGAAGACGATGACGATATTGCCGCGGAAATCCCGGTAAAACTTCAAGGAGTGGAGTCGATTTTGAGCGAATTGGAAACATCTGCTTTGCTCAATGGTCCGTTCGACACGAATGACGCAATCTTGACGATTAACGCCCGAGATGGCGGTACAGACGCAAACGACTGGGCCGAAATGTTGCTCCGCATGTACTTGAACTGGGCTCGCGCTCACGACATGAATGTTGAGATACTCGACCGGCAGGACAACGAAGAGGCCGGAATCAACAGTGCCAGTGTCATGGTTCGTGGACCAATGGCTTATGGTTATCTCAAAGGCGAAATTGGTATTCATCGACTGGTTCGTATCAGTCCGTTCAATGCCGAAGGAAAACGCCAGACGAGTTTCGCCGCGGTCGATGTTTCACCGGATATTGACGACTCCATTCATGTTGATCTGCGGGACGAGGATATTCGCGAGGATGTCTTTCGCTCAAGCGGAGCCGGCGGTCAGCACGTGAACAAAACGTCCAGTGCCATTCGTTTGACACATATTCCAACCGGTACGGTGGTCCAGTGTCAGAATGAACGCAGCCAGCACAAAAATCGAGCTATGGCGTTGAAAATGCTTCGTGCCCGTCTGCTTCAACGTGAGGAGGAAAAACGCGAACAGCAGATGTCGGAAAAGTACAAGAACATGGCCAAGGTCGGTTTTGGGTCGCAGATACGAAATTACTTCCTTCATCCCGAGCAGCGAGTTAAAGACTCACGCACAGGTTGTCAGGCAACGAGTTTTCACGACGTTCTCGACGGTAATGTTCAACCCTTTATGGACGAGTATTTGCGTTGGCGAGTTAAAACCGACTGATTGATACTGGTTCAGAGCGAAAATTTTTTCGTGATGTTTTCGCCGCCCTGCATTTCGAAGGCAAGCGGAAAGGAACAGAAAAACGAAAAATCGATAACAGACAAGCGCGGGCAAGATGCCCGTGTGCCCCTTTGCGGAAAAGGATTTCTATAAACGTTCGATTCCGAACTTCGTGTTTGCCCGCCTGCTGAAATTTTTTTCCCGCAGGCGAATCATACTGCTGATTTTTCAATTTTCGGCGATTGGTTCTCCGTTTGCCTTTGGTAGACGGGGAACAGCCCGCCCAACTTGAAGAAGCAAGTAAAACCGGTTTTTATACTGCCGATTCTTAAATTTTTGTGATTTGCGTATCCCGTTTGCCTTCGGAAGACGAGGAACAGATTACACAACATGAAGAATCAAGTTAAATTGGTTTTTATAACAGAACCCGCAACGCAACACACCAGGAAAGATTGACATGAAAACGACTCCTGCCCTGATATTTTTTGTTGTTCTCTTGATCTCATGTATAACGGCGACAGCACAAGAGGCCGTTAAACCCCCTGTCGATTTTGATCCTGGGGCGTTTCATCGGCGGACAAAAGACTGGATGGGCGGTGAAAAAGCCAAAAGAATCAAATGGGTTGCTCCACTTGGTTCGCCTACTTACAACCGTCCGGTTCTCTGTGGCGACAGTGTCGTCATTGCGTCGAATAATTCCAGCGCGAAACTGCCGACACGACATGCCAAGTCGGTTGATTTGGGTTGTCTTCTGGCCTTCGACCGTAAGGACGGGTCTTTCCTTTGGCAATATTCTTCGCCCAAACTCGACGATGGCGATCTGGACTATCCTTCGCAAGGAATCTGTTCCAACGCGGCTGTCGACGGCGACCGGCTTTATATTGTGAATAACCGGTGCGAAGTCGTTTGTCTGCCGACGGATCGAAAACGAGTTTCCGATCATGAAGCCAAACCGATTTGGTCTTTCAATATGATGAAACAACTTAAAGTCATCCCTCATTTCATGACGAGTTCCAATCCGCTGGTCTGTGACGAACTTGTCCTGGTTACGACGTCCAATGGAGTGAAGTCCGATGATCGTACAGTCGCTTCGCCGAACGCTCCTGACTTGATTGCCCTCAACAAGAAAGGCCAGTGCGTGTGGCAGACAACAGTTGCGGGTCGGCAACTTCTCGATGGTCAGTGGTCTTCTCCGGTGCTCCTGCCGGGCGACAAGCCTGACACGTCAACGGTCGTTTACGCGGCGGGTAACGGTTGGCTTTTCAGTTGGAGTATCTCGAAAGTCGGAGTCGTGAAGAAATTTTCGCCGCTTTGGAAATGCGACTTGAATCCGAAAACGAGTCAATGGAACGGCGGCGGTGTTGGCGACCGTAATATTGTTTTATCAACGCCAGTCTGGTGCGAAAAGGAACATCTCTTGCTTGTCGCGACAGGGCAGGACCCGGAAGCGGGCGAAGGAGTCGCCGTGTTCTGGGCAATTGATCCTGTTAAGGCGGCGGCGAAAGCTCGGGTCCGTAACAATAGCGGTGAAGATTTTTTGGATGTGAGTGAGACGCTC
>JAQVID010000671.1 GCA_028695865.1 Thermoguttaceae bacterium
CTACCGCGTCCGCGGCCCGCCCCGGCGATGAAGTGTGGCTCGTAACAAATCCTTGCAGTCAGGCGACAGGACCAAGCTCCTTGACTTGGAGCCGTCTCGAAGGGAGTCAATTCGTTTGCTCAACATACGAAGCCTATCGAACAAACGAAGCAACGTTGCAAACGGTCGTTTTCGTTCATGGCAATCTGACCGACATGAATTCTGCCGTTGAATCCGGCATGTACTTGAAATGCCGCCTGGATGCTATCCGTAACCGCTTGGGAATTAACTCGGCACTTCGTCTCATTATTTGGAAATGGAACTCCGAAAAAACGTTTGCCGGCATACGAAAAGACTCGCAGTACAAAGCCGCCCTTGCCGATGAGGACGGTCGCTCGTTAGCCGAATTTCTCCGAAACGATCATGCTGCCCAAACAACGCTCCTGGGCTTCAGCTTCGGCGCTAAAATGATCGGCTCCGCCTGTAATATTTTGGCCAATACCGAACACAAAACTTATAACGCGATTTTCGTCAGTGCGGCGACCGATTACAATGATTACGCCTCTTGCGGTGCCTACTGCTCCGGCGCTTCCTGCTTGAATTACCTGCTCAACTTGTATAATCCGGAAGACAAAGCGCTTCGATTCTATCCCCTCTTGTACGGTCGCGGTGGTGCTCCCGCTCTTGGTACCATGCCGTTCACTACCAGTATGCTCACTCCCTGTTTGCAAGGAAAAGCGTTCTCCCTCAGCTCGGCCTGCTGCGGAAATCAGCATAAATTCGCCGCCTTTATGCAGTGTATTCCCGACCAAACTCTTGCCGAAATCGTTTTTTCCTTCCATCCCGAAAAGAAATAGTCTTTTCTTCCACTTGAACAAACATGACGGAAAAGCAACAAAACTCACACAAGGTTTCAATGCACAAAGAAAGCAATCCACAGCGCCTTGTGCCTTCGTGTGAGAATTGATCCAGGAAATTCCGCTTTCACCGACTCCTCGCAATATGCTTCTGCCGTATTTATGACCTTGATTCACCGCACTCCCATTTCAAAAAGCTTCCCCGTTTGCCCTGTTTTGGCCGAAAAATTCTTTTTCCAACTTTTTTTCCAAAGTTTTTGCAAGGAATTGCCTCTTTCGTGGGAATTATAATATATAGAATCGGGCGAATACAGATTTTCTTATCCTCGAAAATCAGATTAACGCTCTCCTGTTATATTTAACGAATCAATATGCAAAGCGACAATACACTTTCTCCGGAACAGGCACACGCCTCACAGGTGTTTTTGGAACATCACCTGTATGTCCAGCGCATCGCTTTGCTCTTTGCGCCTATTGATTCGCTCAATGGTGATATTGTGAATGAAGTCTTTCTTCGATTCGTGGAAAACGCGTCAAAATGGGACTACAATCGCGACCTGCGACCTTTGTTGAAAAAAATGACGAAACACGTCGCGCTCGGCTTTTGGCGTGACCATGTGAAATCACTGCCGGAGTCGCTCAAACGAATTGCGACACAGCTTCAGCAGCGATCCAGTACCATGGCGGAAGAACCGACTACCGTTTCAGACGAAGAAGTGCTCGCGCTTCAGCTGTGCATGAAACGTCTTTCCGTCGAACAGCGCGATCTGCTTCAGGAATTTTACTACAGTGGTAAAACAACCGTGCAAATCGCTCAGGAAACTGGCCAAAACGTAAATACTCTTTACAGCATCCTCTCCCGGGCAAGAAACGCGCTCCGGGAATGTATTTTGAATGTAATCAAGGGAAAATAAAACATGCCGGAAGAACGAGAAGAACGATTGGACATTTCGACACTCGTCGGCAAATACGTCGAAGGAACGCTCAACGACGACGAAGCCCTGCTTCTGGCCGCGCGGATGGAACATAACGAACGTATGGTCGATTTTCTATTGAATAATATTCTGTCCGATCAACTCCTTCGTGAAAAATATAAAAATGTGCCCTTGAATGATTCAACTCCTCTTAACATGCAAGGCTTTGGAACAGACAATTCCTTAACGGAGTCAACGTTTTTCGACTCTTTCGACAGGCAAGCCCATGCCGCCGATTCGGTTTACTTCCCGCCCGGGACATCGGAAGTCGCGCAGCATGGACACTGGTTCTCTTTTTTGTTTTCCCGTCGTGTTCATCATCAAAGAACATCCGCCCCGGAAATCATTAAACCACGCTCGCTGCCAAAAACAGACCTGTTTTTTATCCTCCGGGTAATCTTGTTCGTTAGCTTTATTACCTGGCTTTGTGTCAAAGAGCAATATCGCAGCGCTGATTATGTATCAGAACGTTTCTTGCCGGTCGGTAAAGTCGTTGGACTTGCCGACGCCGTTTGGGCTCCGGAAACAACGTTCAAATGGGGCCAGCCGTTCGCGGCCGGTAAATTTAAGCTTCTAAGCGGAACGGCCGCGATCGAAACAGGGTTCGGTGCCAAAATTGTTCTGGAAGGTCCAACCGAACTCGTCGTTTCCGGTCCCATGAACTCCTTTTGTACCCAAGGCAAAATTAGTATCTCTGTACCGAATGCAGCCCACGGATTCGAGGTCTCCACTCCACAGGCTCGTTTGATCGATCGTGGAACCGAATTCTTCGTGCGCGTTCAGGAGAACGAATCGACGGTCGGCGTCGTCGCCGGATTGGTTGACTTGCAGAAAGAAAACGCTCCCA
>JAQVID010000039.1 GCA_028695865.1 Thermoguttaceae bacterium
CGCGGATAATTTGTTCCGACGAGTCCAACGCCATGCCTGCTCCAGAAGCCCAACGCGTCGCGCACGAATCGGCCGCTCATCTAAAAAACGCCTCAAATCGTCTGCGAAATCTTCCCCCGTCTGATATCGCTTGTGAACATCTTTCGCCGTTGCTTTCAAAATGATCGTCTCCAAATCACGAGGAATCGACGGGTCAAGCTTGCGCGGAAAAACGATATTCGAATGACTGACCTGCGAAATCAGACGCGAGTAATTGGTTTCGCCAAACGCCGGCGAAAGCGTCAATAGTTCGTAGAGTGTCAGACCCAGCGAAAAAATATCACTTTGCGGGACAAAATTTCCTTCCAATCCTTCCGGGGCCATATATCGTAATGTTCCAATGATTTGGCCTTCTCGTGTTAAATCGTCTTCCGATTGCGGCTTGGCCAGGCCAAAATCCGTTACCCAAACGATACCCGATTCATCCAGAAGCAAATTAGACGGCTTGATGTCCCGGTGCAGAATACCGTGTCGATGCGCATAGCCAAGAGCCTGCGCAACCTGAATGCCCACCTGACATACAAAGGCATTCAGGTCGTGAAAAGAATGCAGGTAGGGGTTGTCTTTTATCTGCTCGAACGCGGCCCGGGCAGCGTCTTTGCCGCAGTTGTCGCGACTCGTACTTGAATGACGCGGGGCAAACCGGGGAGTAAGCGACATGATATCCTCTGCCGCTTCACCCCGCTGCTCCCGATTGGTTTGACTTGAATCGCCTTGTTTCAATTCGGTCGCGGCCGCGTTACGTTTCACCTTGTCGGCAAGTTCCCTAAGGCGAACAGTTACGGCGGTATCGTGTTTTCGCTCCCGGGCAAGACGATTGAATTCGGACAGAAGTTGATCCAGACTTGTCCCGGGAATATATTGCATAATATAATAAAACTTACCGTCCGACGCTCCTGTTCCGAAAACAGGGACAACGTTTGTATGATGCAATTGGGCGGCCATTTTCGCTTCGCGGTGAAAGCGGCGAATTGCCTGTTCTTCATCGCCAGGTAATGTTCGCAAAACTTTGAGCGCAACGCGGCGACCAAGCGCGGTGTCCTCCGCTTCATAAACCACCCCCATACCGCCCCGACCGATTTCGCGAATAATCCCGAACTCCGCAAGCTTCGTGGGACACGGCGAAGAATCGCCTGGACTTGCAAAAGACGACAGATCGGAAAGCGCTTCACGCTTGCCCCCTCGCTCCAATAAAACCAGTGTTGGAAACAACTCGCGAATATCCTGGGCGTACTCCGGATACCGCTCAACATAAATATCAATGGAGGGTGATTTACCGTCGCGATACTCTTTTACGAATTCGTCCGCGACTTCTTCCAAGGGTCGGATCATTTTTTTCTTTCTAAATTATATTTCCATAATGCCGCGGTATCAGGTTGGTAAAAAGAGAACCTGATACCCCGACCGGAAAGCAACCGCGTTTGGTCTTTGTTCAAACCTTGCTTAGAATCTGTCCAGTCTTTACTTAGTCTTTACTTAGTCTTTACTTGGTCTTTACTTAGTCTTTGCTTAGTCTTTACTTAGTCTTTACTTAGTCTTTACTTGGTCTTTACTTAGTCTTTGCTTAGTCTTTACTTAGTCTTTGCTTAGTCTTTGCTTTGTCTTTGCTTTGTCCTTATTCAGTCTTTGTCTGGCCTTTGTTTGATGTTTCAGGGTGACATAAATACAGGAACAATAAAGCGATCCATAACGTACTTTGTGAGCGGATTGGAATCGGCAACTTCACACAAGACCGATACGGTTTGACCGTCTTTCGGAGGAATATCCTCCTTGACGCTTTCGGCAGGCGTTTGCTTTTCTTGCATTGCATGATCAATATTCGAATTTGACGTCTTTTCGTCTTGTATCAGTATTTGGTTCGTTTCGGCAATCATATTGGTTTCAGACAGCAGCAAGAACGAAACGGCGACATCCATAACGCCTTTATCGCGATGCTGCAAAGCCGTTACCACGAGACCATCTGTTACGTGCTCCGGCTCCTGCGAATCGCTCTTGGGATGATCGACAACGACTCGGGACGCTGGCTGTCGAAACGGCGACACAACACAAAAATTGAACGCAAACGTCAGCCCAAGTAAAAATACAATGCAAGCGGCCGCAATACGAGCGCGCCACGGCGTCCCAGAAAGGGTATCGCTCGACCACTCAATTGAAGTAATTTCAGTTGTTTTCTCTCGAACACTATTCTGCGGATATCCGAGAAAAGGGGCCAAATCGGCGTTGAGTCGATCATCCAGATCAAGTCGCTGGCGGTAATACCTTGCGGCTTCATCGTCAAGACGCAGGAGCAAACAGAGCAAGGGCCCCGGGACCAGACGATCATCAAGCGTCTTGTCGATTCGTTGAATGATGAAACGATGTAAAAACGGCAACTTCATTCCAATACCTTTTCTGACTTTAATATTTCAATCAATTTGCGACGAACACGGAGTAATCCGGTACGAATTGCTCCGGGCGAACGCGACTGAATGGCCGCAATGTCCGAGTCGGCCAGTTCGTCAACATATTTGAGCCAAAGCAGTTCAAATTCCAGAGGCGACAAAGAATCTTGCGCCAGTGTCCAAATATTTTGCCTCTCTTCCTGCTGCGCAACTTGCCAGGCAGGGTCTTCACGCGGTCCGGTCGCCGGTTCATTATCCGTCGTTACGAGCGACAACGAAACGACATCGGCACGGCTGGCGTTCCCGGTCAGACCGGAAGGTCCTTTGCGAGTTTCGTCAATCATGAATCGTATGGCGATCCGATAAAGCCACACAGCCAAACGGTGCCCATCCCGCAGCGTACCCAACTTTTGCGACGCCTGAAACAGTGTCTGCTGAACAATGTCGAGCGACTCCTCGTGACAGATTCCCCGACGGGCAAGGAACATCATGAGACGCTCGCGGTAACGCTGATCAATCAGTTCGAACGCATCCTTGTGCCCCTGCTGAAAAGCAAGAACAAGATCAGCGTCATACTGCTTGCGAAGAGCGTGTTCATTCTGTTCGCTCACGACATGTTCGGCAATGTCGCTCATGGTGTCAACCGCTTTTTCCATTGCGTCAGGCATTCCCGCAGAAGTTGCAGCCCCCGTTCGTCCGCCGACTCGTAACGAATCGTCAATGTCGTTCCTTCGACAGATACTTTCGATTGATTGAGGACAAAGACGCCCAAACGCCCTAATGGTTTCGTCTGATCTTTGGACGACCATTTGTTCAGGAGTTCTTTTGACTTGGTTATAAGCAGTTCAATATCTTTGGCTGTCGCCTCATCGGAACATGAGAATTTCAAAACACAGCACATCTGATCGGCGATTCCTTCAGCCGAGAACGATACTTCTTTTGTCTTTTTCGCAAGCTCAATCATACCGGGCGCAAACGCGGCGGCAGCGTCTTCCTTGGGTAACCGGGCAAAATAATCGCGAATGTGCCCCAGCCCCGAAAGCGTTAATTTCGCCGTGAAAAAAGGGCCTTTCCCATCGCTCAAACGTTTTTCACTTATTGCATCCTGAAGAAAAGCATTTTTGAACAGCGACATTTTTCCCGGATCACGACCAATTAAAAACGCCTTTTTATTCGTGCTTCCTGCAACCAAATCGAACGAATCGACAAACCAGACAAGTACGTCGCCTTTGCTCAAAACAAAGACCGACTCCGACTGACTCATCCGCGGCACATAGCCGTATGCTTCGAACGCGCTTGCCAAAAGACGTCTGGTTTCAATGGGCGAAAAATCGCTCACGAGTACAAATGCAGGATCACCGAAACGCGGCAGAAGCGATTGGACATCCAATTCACAACAAAAGCGAGCCTCGTAACAGTTGCCAAATATCGTATCGAACAAACTGTTCACATGTGGCGGCGTAAGCGCGTAGCTCTTTTCAAGTTGTCTGGCGAATGAAGACCATTGTTTCGATCCCAAATATTTCTTGTCCAAATGGTCTGTTATCGCAAGATAAAACTGAGTCCATTCATCCGTCAAAAGAAGCTTTTGGAACCGCTCACTGTCCAGAAGTCGAACAGGCGAAACGCCAATGGTCAGGTCACTGGTTGTACTGCCGCCCGATAACGATTGGGCCAAAACATGGTGCCCCGAATTGGCGAGTAAGATACCCGAAAACCCAACAAACATTATCATTCCATATATTATTCGATGTATCATGAAAATCCTCCTGATTCCTTACGGATAAATCACACACTGGTCATATGCCGCCGACCAGCGAATACTTTTGCGAACAGACTCACGACGGTACCCCGCTACAGGCACAATCGTCAAGTGTGATTTCATTCTTTGATCGGCGTGAATCACAAGCGACAACTCTCCAAGCGTCAAGCCAAACTCAACCGCGTCCCGGGCATAGTTTGCAAACGGGGCAAGCAACTCGTCCAGATTCCCGGCAAGTATCCGCTTGCGAGCAAGCACTTGGGGAGAATCAAGCACAACGTAATCGACAGAATAATCGGCTGCCGTCTGCATGGTCTGACCCAAAACATTCACCGCAAACGCAAACGATTGCTCCGACAGTTTGCCCGGCGGATTCGGAATCATGACCGCCGAATCGAAAACAATCCGCTGTGCCCCTTGCAGCATTAACGGAAGTATGCGCGGATAATCCCCACCCAACGCGTAAGTCGTTACATTATTGAAGGTTTCTTTTTTCACCGGGATCGCATTGAGATTCATTGCGTTTGTTTTATATTCGGGATCGGCGTAAAAAGCAACAACGACCTCAATACCGGCCTTCTTCAATTGAACAAGAAACCCATCCGACGCTTCCAGTCGTTTGCGCGTTGTGATCAGACCGATCTTCTTTCCCCGAAGAAACTGAAAGTTGTCCGTGGCAACGATTTGATCGGCCGAAATCGCATGCTTCTTTGCCAATTCCTTCACGGCCGACGAACACGGAAGCACCGAATTTTTTCGAAGCAACTGACGCGACGGCACGTCAGGCAAATCAAGTATCGCGCCAGCCGCGATCGTTGCGATTCGCGCGGCCGCCGGATAAATATTGGGGGCCGAACCATCCGGATGTCGACGATTCCCCAAAACGACAACAAAAAGATTCAAACCGGGATCAATCCAAATGGAAGTTCCTGTCCAACCGCCATGACCAATTGCGTCAGGAGTCATTCTCCACGAACGATTGGCGCGATTGGAACGCTTGTCCCAACCGAGCCCGCGAATGTTTTCCGGCGTCATGTAAGAGGCAATCATTGCCCGATATGTTTCTTCGCCAAAAAGCTTAACGGACGTCCCATCGCGCCGGACAAGGGTTCCGTGTCCCAAAACCGTTGCGGCCAGAATGGCCAAATCAGGACCGGTAGAAAACAGGCCGGTATGACCTGCAATGCCGCCAAGCTCAAAACAGCGGTAATCGTTCACCACTCCCTTGAACCAGACTTCATTCGGCTTTTCCTTCGATTTTACCAACTCGGCCAGAATTTCCGGCTCCAAACGTTCTCTTGCCCAGGCAACAGGACGCGTTTCCGTCGCACCGGCCCTTTTTCGAAGTTCCAAGGTTGGACGGAACATGGTCGAATTCATTCCCAGCGGTCGATATATTTGACTGAGAGTAAAATCTCGCAAATTCTGCCCTGAAACCTTTTCTGCGACCTTGCCCAAAATAACCGTGTTCGTATCAAGATACTCATATTTCGCACCCGGAACATGCGGCGGTTCCAATTCGCAGACTTTTTGCCAAATTTCTTCCTTCGTTCCCCGAAAATGATTGTCGTAATTTTTGAGTCCTGAAGTATGCGTCAGACAGTGACGAATCGTTATTCGATCTTTCCCGCAAGTCCCAAATTCGGGAAAAAAACGTGTGATCTTGTCTTCACTCGAAACAAGCCCACGGTCAATCAAAACATTGATCGCTGTTGCGGAACACGCGACTTTTGTTACCGATGCCAAGTCGAAAAGCGTATCTGTCGTCATGGGTTCGATCTTGGGATACAATTGTCGATTGCCGTAAGCTTTCAGCAAACAGATTTTGTTACCGCGACCAATGGCGACAACCATGCCCGGCGTGTGCGACATGGCGATTTCGCCTGCCGCAATCGCGTCTATCAGGCCAAGCTTCTGCGCGTCCATATTCAGCGCCGCCGGAGTAACACATTCCAAACCTTCGGCGACCGGCTGTGCCGACTCAATACTGCTTGCCGTCAGCAGCACAAACAAAAAGAGCGACAACCCCCCAGAAAAGTTTCGTCGATCTACCATGACACCCCCTTTTGTTTTTTCGTGAAACACTGTTTCTTTCTGTGGCGATATTCCCGCCACGCGGAGAGCAAACTTATCCGCACCCAACACTCCCTAATTCCTTATTTTATCCTTTTAACCGCAAGAAGGCAAGCCCAGACCGCAAAGAAAAACAACCTGCTAATCGTTTTTAGTCACAATACACGAATTACGCACCCTTTCTGTTTATCGCTGATATTTTCATCAGCTCAAAAAAGCTTTCTGAAGAGACGGCAGGTCCCGGGGCTTTTCACTTTTGTTGTAAAGCGTACAATTGAAAGACGATTTTTGGTTTCGTTCCGGCTTGTATGCCCTCCCCGCGAAACATTCACGATTCGACAGGTGAACCGATGGCACGACCACAAACGCCCAAACAACGGGCAAAACAAATCCTTGCCCTTTTAAAAAAGGAGTTTCCCAACGCGTCTTGTACGCTGGACCATCTGAATCCGTTCCAGTTGGCGATTGCGACTATTTTGTCCGCTCAATGCACAGATAAGCGGGTCAATATGATTACCGGTGAGCTTTTCCGCCGTTTTCCTTCTCCGCGACACTTTGCCCAAGCGCCTTTGACGGAAATTGAAAACGCGATTAAAAGCACGGGTTTTTATCACAATAAAGCAAAAAACATCCAAAATCTCTGTCGGATTCTTCTTGCGCAGTACCACGAAGAAATTCCAAACGATATGGAAACGCTCGTAACTCTGCCCGGAATCGGACGCAAAACAGCCAATGTTATTATGGGCAACGCTTTCGACACTCCCTCCGGATTTGTCGTCGATACGCATGTCCTGCGGTTAAGCCGCCGTCTTGGCCTGACCCAAGCGAAAACTCCGGAAAAAGTCGAAGCGGACCTGATCCAACTCTTTCCCCAGGACGAATGGATCAATACCAGTCACCGTCTCATTTTACTCGGGCGATCAAGCTGTCGTGCCCGAAAGCCCGATTGTGAACAATGCTTCCTTAAAACCATTTGCCCCAAACTGCCATGACCTTAATCAGAACTCTCGTACTGACCGTTGGGCTCCTTGTCCTTTCGAATACGTTTATGACATTTGCTTGGTATGGACACCTCAAAACGCTAAGCGGCAAATTTTGGCTTTGGGCCGTTCTGGTCAGCTGGGGAATCGCGTTCTTCGAGTACATGCTCCAGGTTCCGGCCAATCGGATCGGTGTCCAGGCGTTTTCCATACCGCAACTGAAAATACTTCAAGAGGCGATTGCGCTTTTCGTTTTCGTTCCGTTTGCGGTTTTCTATCTCAAGCAACCGCTCACATGGAACTATCTTTGGGCTGGTCTGTGTATCCTCGGGGCAGTATACTTCATTTTCAAATAGGCTCTTCACTCCCGCAATGGAATAATCGTTTCAGCCCAAAAACGCAACGGCAAACGTTCCCAATGTAAATCTCCTTTACATCGAAGTCGCTGGGACGAAACCTATGCAAATCACATACGACAAGCGAAGCGGGACACGATTGACCACATCAAGTTTACCGGATTTTTGGTCAATGGACATCGTGTAAATCGTACCGGACCGCTTATTCGACACCAGCAGAAAACGACCGCCCGGGTCGGTGGTGAAAAATCGCGGAAACGTTCCAAACGTGGGTTGCCATTGAACCAGTTCAACCTCCGAAGCGGCTGCCTTTCGCGTTAATCCTGTTACATCGAAAACCGCAATCGTATTGTCGCCCCGATTCGAGGCATATACCATATCGCGAGAACCAAATGACCGGAATTCGATCTCGGCCGTCTTGTTCGCAAAGCGATATTCTTTTCCATTCAATAATTTACTGTCGTCAACGTATCCATTCCGGGCAGCCTCCGGAAGCGTTGACCAGGTTTGAACCGGCTTGCCGTCTGATTTCCCTTTTCCAAACGGCAACACAAACGCGCTCATCGTTGAACCCAGTTCGTTCAAAACGAAAACGACAAGATCACCGTTTTTATTGGTCGTCCAGGTCAAATGCCGCGGCCCGCTTCCCGCCGGAGCGTACAGAACGGGAATCTCCGGATCATCCGATAATACACCTGTTACCGGATTAAGCCGCTGCACATAAACACGGTCGGCTCCCAAATCGACCATCAGGACGCGATCAATATCGTTGTGTTTGACAAAATAAACGGAGTGACCTTTGGGACCGTCCTGACGACGCTCATTAGGACCTTTACCTGTACGGGCAACCTGTCCTGTTAGCGGACCAATTCCGCCGCTGTCTTTAACTTGAAAGACAGAAAAATTTCCAGCCGAATAATTGGCCGTGGCGACATAGCGACCATCAGGCGAAACATCGACGTGACATGCGCCTTTGCCGCCGGAATCAACGTGATTCAGGTACTGGAGATTACCGGTTGCTTGATCAACCCGATAGGCGTAAAGATTCGACGGGCCGTCCGTGTCGTTTCGGGAACCCGCGATATACATGACCGTTTTGGCCGGATTAAACGCAAAAAAGCCAGACGACTTCATCGCGGCCGCAAGGCGGACGTCCGATACACTCCCGTCTTTCGGGTGATATCGTCCCACATAAAGACCTTCCGATGGCAGTACATTGGCGTCTTTCATCGTATCGGTAAAAATACCGGCATGCGTTCCAAAATAAACCCAACAGGAATTCGTTTGGGGTGTCACAGTTTTGGCCTCCGAACTTTGTATTTGTGCCGCGACACAAAACGACAAAACAAAAACAACACAAAACAGATAATACAACAATTTACGCATGTCGCAATTCTCCCAATGTTACAGCGTTTCGGCTTTCAGGCGACTACTTCCGAAATCCCAGACCAAACGTCGTGAGAATCCAAAGAGCCGTAAAGGTCTCTTTTTTATTGATTTTGGATTTGCCTTTTGTCCGATCGGTAAACGTGATCGGAACCTCATACATACGGGCATTCAACTGCTTGAGCCTGTAAAGAACTTCTTCAAAAAAAGAATAGCCTCGCGACACAATTTTGTCGAAGTCAATTTTACGAAGCATTTCCACAGAATAGCAGCGGAACGCCCCGCTGTTGTCCCGGGTAGGCAAACCAAACGCCCAACGGGCAAACGTATTGATTCCCCAACTCATGAATCGCCGTTTGAGCGACCAGCCGACGATCCGGCCCCCTGAACCATACCGCGAACCAATCACAACGTCGTGATGAAACTCCTGGCAACACTCAATCATTTTATTGATCGCTTCGACCGGATGACTGAAGTCAGCGTCCATATTCACGACATAATCGTAATCGTGCTCAATGGCGTATTTCAACGCGGCCATGACGGCGGTACCCAATCCGCGCTGGTCGGTGCGAATCATGGCGTGAAGACGCGCCTGCGACTGTGACGCTTCCAGTACCCAGCGACCAGTTCCATCAGGCGAATGATCGTCCACCACAAGAATATCAACCCGGGGTACAGTACGAAAAATCGTTTCGACCAGCCCGGGCAAATTCTCTATCTCATTGTATGTCGCAATCGCAATGAGTATTTTCGCGTGTGGAGCCTGTACAAGATCAACAGACTCAGACATCGCAGAGCATAATCGCGTTGCGGACAGACGCAATTCCTTTTTTGGGTGAAAATTCATGAGCAACGAAACCGGTAAAACCGGTCGCCTTGATCGCTTTCATGATCGCCGGGTAATACAGCTCTTGCGCGTCGTCCAAATCTTTGCGGCCCGGACTGCCTGCCGTGTGATAATGTCCAAAGTATTCGTGATTCGTATTGATCGTGTCGATAATATCGCCTTCCATGCGTTGCATGTGATATATATCGTAAAGAAGCGAGAAACGACTGCTGCCTACGGCCTTACACAACTCCACACCCCAGGCACTGTGATCACATTGATAATCAACATGATTCTTCGAATTGAGTAATTCCATAATAATATTGATTTTGAACTTTTCGGCAAGCGGCATGATCTTTTTCAGACCAATCGCGCAATTCTTGATCGCCGTTTCATCATCCATCCCGCGACGATTGCCCGACATGCAAATAATATTCGGGACTTTCAGTTTTGCGGCAAACGGAATAAGCTCTTCATATCCGGCGTTGAGCCACTCGTGATTTTCCGTGCGATTGTATCCGTCCGGAATACTCGACATACCCTTGGGAATACGAGCCTTGGGAAACGATCACATCGTGACGATCATTCCACAGCGGCCTACCGTTTCCCAATCCTCCGGTTGAATCAGATCAAGCCCGACCAGACCGATCTTCTTGCCGATCCGGCAAAGCTCTACCAGTGGATACTTGCCCAAACACCAACGGGAAAGCGACTGCTTTATTGTTCCTTTAAAACCTTCCGGCAATGTGTACTGCGATTCGTCTGTCTTATCGGCGGCCATGACACCACCGGCAAGGAGTGAAGCGCAAGCCGTTACTCCGGCACCCAGAAGAGTACGTCTTGAAATCGAATTGCTCATGTTATTCCCTTTCTTTGTTTTGTTATGCTTGCTCAAAAGTCATACTATTTCCAATCATCATACACCAGCCAAAGCCAAAGGTCAACAGAGGAATCAAAAACGTTTAAAAATCAGCAAGTTTTTTCAGCAATGAAAAAGCAAAAGATAATCAATTCTGCCGTCCTCCGGGACCGCTCGCAAGGAACCGGCCTATTGATTTCACTTGGCTTACGGCCAGGTCATGAGTCTGCTGCGCCGTTTCGAATGTCGCCGCTTTGTTCGGATAGATTTCATAAAGCAAACGGTATGCAGTCGGGGTCAGATTCGGCATGATCACATTGGCCCCACGAGACAGACCGTTGATTCGACCCGTTTGACCATCGACGGTCGCAATCGCGGTTGTACTGGGAATATTCGCGTTGGGACAAACGAGTCGGGATAAAGCAATGACTTTGAACGCCATGGTGTTCGATGAATCCACGGCTTCCGACGCTGGAACAAAATTGTATTGACGCATGGTATCGACGTCACCGGCGGCAATTCGGCCAAGCGGAGTCGCCGGATGAGGCAGATACGGACCACAGCCGATCATGTCCAAATCAAGCTTGCGGAATAAATCGATATCCGCGGCCAGGTCGTCT
>JAQVID010000040.1 GCA_028695865.1 Thermoguttaceae bacterium
CGTTGACTGTTTTTCGGAATTTTTCTGACATATCGTTGACGTGGCTGGTTGGTTCTGCTATACTCTCTGTAAGAAGAACACGGCCAACCTTTCGTGGGAAAGGAAAAATCGCCGTGAACGGTTACTTAAAATTTCTCATTATGATGAACATGGTGATCCGTGCAATTGTTGTGACGATTATTTTTCCTGTCAGTCCGAACGCGATACATTTGGAACAGAAATTGTTTCGAGATATTTTGATATTCATGGTCACTTGTGTAAACGAAAAGAAGGAAACGCTAAAACAGTTCGAATAATTGACTCGCGTAATGGTAATGTACTCAACGAGTCGTATTTTGACTTGAACAACGAACCATGTGTTTTGCAAGCGGGCTATTCTTCGGTAAATTATTCATATTCGAAGATCAACGGTGAAATTGAAGAATATGCCTTTTACGGCCCTGACGGCAGGACTCTTTGCGTGAATTCCAATTATGGGTCTGCCCGGGTGAAATTTGAGTATGATGTCAATAGTGGTGATTTATTGTCTTGCAGCTATTGGGACCCCCACGGCGAGTTGTGTGACAATATATTTGGATACGCAAAAGCCGTTGTGAGACGCAATCATGGTGAATACAATAGTAAATATAATATTGACTTTTTCGATTCCCATCATAGAATGATCAAAAAAGAGTGCATGGAAAATGATTCTCTGACAGAAATTGCCGATGGTTATTATCGCGTTTCGTATACCTATTACGATTCCGGGAAAAAGCGGTCAGAGACATATGACTATTTTGCTCGCGAGGATGCAGTTGCGGATGACAAAATCCCGGATACTGTATGTGTTTATACCCAAAAGATTCTGTTATACAACGAAGCAGGACAAACGACAGAAGTCCGTTTCCTTGGTGCGGATGGAAAAGCGGTTTATTGTCAAAAACATAAAGCAGTCAATATCCGATGGGTTTATGATGAAAAGGGGCGCGTCGCGCAGACCAGTTATTTCAAATCACCGGGCGTACCTGTTGACCATGACGAAGGATATTGGAAAATTGTGCTTTCTCCGCAGAAAGATGGTACTACTGTTACAGACATGTTTTCTATGGAGAATAATTGTCGCGGCTTTGAAGGGGTCGAGAAGATTTCAGAGCGTAAGGACAAAGAAGGCAGAGTACTGTCAAGATCATATTTTGATGAAAATGGAAAGCCATGGAAGTCCCAAAATGGGGCCGTTCGCGGCGTATGGAAGTATGAATTTCCCGAGAAAAAAAATGATCGTCCCTGCATGAAGAGCATACAATATGATGAACACGATAATATTGTGGACATTTCTTTTCTTGATAACAACGAGAACTTATGCAAGAATGCGGATGGTATCGCGACTACTTGGTTGCAATACGACAGGCAGAACAGAAAAGTAGTGGAATGTTATTTTGCTGAGCATAAAAAACCGTGCGTGAATAAAAATGGTTTACATCGTGTGGAATGGAACTACGACTTCATGATGGCGCCAGGGGTTGTCTGTCCGGTTCTGTGTATAAAATGGAATCTTGGTTATTTGTGTGTACCGAGGTTCCCGGTGGAGCATCGGTATTATGACAAAGAGAAAAAAACCTTGGCTATATCGTGGCATTGCGGGGGTACGCTATGAATCGTCGCAGGTCGGTGGTAATACACAAGTTAAAAAGATATTTATCGACGCGCAAGGTAAGCCAACGTCTGACATTGATGGAATCGCATGGATTGTTGAGACGGTTCATTCTGATGGGCAAGTAATCAATACACAAATGTATGATCAAAACGGCAAGCCGCATGTATTTAAAAACAACCCTTCTCTTCCCTGATTGCTGCTAATGAAAAAGTTGGGTGAGCAGAGTGCCCCCTTCTAACACGAATGGGTCGAGCCGGGAGCTTTTCTCCCGCATTCCCCTTATTTGCGTGATACATTCCATTACGGGTTTTGTTGGCCGTAATGGACCTTGATTTGAGGTATGATGAAAATTCATCAAGCCCGTATATGGAGCGAGCGAAACGAGCGCAATTAGGGGTAAAGCGGTTCGAATCAGTCCCAATATTCCGTAATTCCGGTCGTGCGAGACCGGAATTACGGAATTGGTTTTTTTGGGGGGATCGTATAACAGGGGTACGGCCTGGCGGCCGAACCGGGTGCCTACCATACGGAAACCGCTTGCGAGGTTTTCCGCCCCATTACGCGGAGTGAATGGCAGTGTTTTCGATTGTAAAAACCGGGGGACTCTTTCAAAGCGTAAAGGTCGAACCGGGAGCAATCGCTCTTGAAAAAAAAGTTTCGGAGTTTGTCACGCCCTGGAGTATTATGAGACGGGGGGATAAAAAGAGAGCAATCGCTCTTGAAAAAAAAGTTTCGGATTTTGTGACGCCCTGGAGTATTATGAGATGAGGGGATAAAAAGAGAGCAATCGCTCTTGAAAAAAGTTTCGGAGTTTGTGACGCTCTGGAGTATGATAAACAGCATTATTTATAAGGAGTATCGTATGGACAAAGCATTGCGAATAACAGGATTTTGTATGGCCGTTTGTGCGGTCGTAGCCATTTTGACAGGAATGGTCCTGTCAGGAGAGACAAAAAAAGAGAGAAAGATATGGGAGGGTAAGATGAACGAGTTTCGCCAGAACGGTTCTCTGAATAAACTTCCTGAGGACTCCATGCAGAACGCCGTTGTCGACGGCTTTGTGAAAGATGTTGAAAGATATGGGAACACACTGTCAGGCAAAGAAAGAATAACAGAAAGGTTCCTTTATACAGGCGCGACTTTTTTGACCATCGGAATCACATGTCTGTTTGTCGGAATAGCCGGCGGGATCAGGAAAAACAGAAATATGTTGCTGTCCTTCGAGTAGGGTATAGAAACATATCAAAACAGAGAGATATTCAAAAAGTGTTGTCGGTAACAATAATATTGTTAAGGAGATTTGTTATGAAGAATCAAATGATTAAGTTTTTGGTTGTGGTTGTTGCTTTGTGTGCAAGTATGGTAAGTACGCCAATCCGTGGTCAAGAGAACGAAGCTGACCCCAAGGGCCAGACGCCGGAAGTGAAGACGATCGAAGCGGCTCCCCTTTACGGCAGCGATCTCAACGATCCCCGTATTCCTGCCTTTAAGATCGAGGCTAAAAAGAGTTATGTAAACCCGACCTGGACGGGCTGGGCACGGAACGGTTTGGCAAGTGTCTTCTATGGAGATACACTCAAAGATGTTCAGTTGACCTATACGATTGAGTATCAACGGAATACCCCTTTGCAGGGTAGGGTTATTGGCGGGTTCGAATGTATGTCAACAGTGGATGGCGTTAAGAAAAACATTGACATGACAGGTTGCAAAGCCTATCGGGAAGATGTTCTGTCGCCCTGGCTTCTGGATTATACTTCATTGAATAAAAGCCAGATTCAGGAAATCCGCCGAATACGCGGACTGGAATAAGGGCGGTTTTTCAAAACCATGTCAGTTACGCGGACAAGGATATCGCGTAACTGACAAGTCCTTGTGAATCTGCTCTGTCAGCAGACATGACGCATGTTTTTTGTGCTCGGTTCGAGTATTTGGCAAGAAGTAAATAAGCAAAGTTAACAAAGTATCAAAAAGGGATTGCACTATGCAAAATCGAAGAGTTTTTACTTTTGTGGCGATCACCACAGTATTGTTCGTGTTGTGCGTTTTTAGCACAGTTGTCAATGGAGAAGAAGCGGTACAAACGGAAGAGGTTACCGCCGTGTCCGTGGAAGCTGAATTGCCTTATGGTTCCGAGCTAAATGATCCTCGTATCAATGAATTACGGGAACTGGCAAACCGTGAATTTACGGACCGCACCTACTTTCAATATTGGAGAAACATGGTTATTTCTACTTGGTACGGCGATGTCGCTGAAGATGTTACTGTATCCTATACGGTCAGTTACAATCGCTGGTATCCGCTGAAAGGCCAACTTATAAGAGGGTACGAAACGATAACTAAAGAGGGAAGAGTCTCGTTGCAGATAGATATTACAGGTTGCAAAGTCTATCGGGTTGATGTTTTTTCTCCATGGTTTCTGGATTACACATCGCTGGACAAGGCGACTATCAGTGCGATCCTTGAGAAAAAAGGTTTGGGCAAATAGTCCATGATTCCGGGGATTTCCCGAGCGTGGCAGGAAGTTCCCGATGATATCCGATTTTGAGTCTTTTCCGTATTTATCGAGTACTGAAAGATTCTTTAACGGATTGAAGCCGGAGAAAAACGGGAATATCAGGCAGCGACCGCATGAAATCAACCGGATGTTTGATGATCAGTTCACTATCGTACTGTATTGTCATGTTGTATTATCATGCTGCAATAAATATAGTCAAACGAAAACAAGGATTAAGAAGAACATGTCAAGCGAAATCTGCCCATTATCATTACATCGCATTGCTTTTGGCTATCCAGGCAATCGATATTATTTGTTTAAAGATGTTCATTTAGAACTTCATCGCGGTGAATTGAGTATATTGGCCGGTGAAAACGGTGCCGGAAAAAGTACACTCATGGGCCTTACAACCGGAACGCTGGTTCCAACCGAAGGGACCGTTCGGGTTTTTGGAAAAAATCCGGCGACATTGGACAGGATTCCGGAAATCGCCTTGATCTCGGAACCATTGCATCATCAGACCAGTACGATTCCTCCGTGGTTTACCGGCAAGCAGGTCGCCTGTTGGCAGGAAAACCTTGGCTCCGTTTCTGCCAAAGAGTTTTATGAAACCGCGGAACAACTGAATCTTGCAATGGAGTTAATGACCCGTCCGATCTGTACTTATTCGAAAGGCCAAAGACAACGTTTTTTACTGGCGACTGTTCTGGCACGCAAACCCAGATTGATACTTGCCGACGAACCGTTAGAGGGAATTGACGCGGCAAGCCGACCGATTATATGTCAGAATTTTCGCAAGTTCACCGATCAGGGAGGAACGTTGCTTTGGATTTCGCACCAACTGGATGAGACACTTTGTTATGCTGATCGATTTTTCATGCTGGAGCATCGTGAAATAACGGAGCGTCCCTCAAATCAGTTTACAGTCCAGTGTGAGGGGGACGGGAAAGAAACAAAAATCACGTCGCTTATGCAATTGTCCGGAATCGTCAAACGCCGGTTACAAGATCAGTCGCGTGTTGTTATTCACATCAGTAAGAATTAAAAATCAGGAAATGAATTGAAAGAGGAATTGATTATGTACCCTTTAAAACGTTGTTTTTCTTCGGAGACATTTGCCGGTGT
Source organism: Thermoguttaceae bacterium (assembly GCA_028695865.1). Taxonomy (GTDB): domain Bacteria; phylum Planctomycetota; class Planctomycetia; order Pirellulales; family Thermoguttaceae; genus JAUNBG01. Next base: position 5,253 of record JAQVID010000040.1, read on the forward strand.
GCGTCTTATCATGTCGAATGTGTATTGGATTTACATCTATCCGGTATTTGCCGTGATATATATGTTGCTGGTCTTGTCGGGCTTGGAAATTTCAGAATCGGGCAAGGCGGAATTTTTTGGAAAGAGCTTGCCGCCCATGATGGGCATGTCCGAAGCGGAAAATCTTCGATTTTGCTTTATCGGCTTCGTTTACCACTTCTGGTGGATTGCCATGATGATGCTTGCATTTGGAGGATTGAAAGCGATCCTTTCCACCTGGGAACCGAATTTTTTGAACTTTGTCCGATTTACGCGAAAAGACCAGTTTTATCTGGAATCGTTACGATGGTACTGTTTTGGTATCAGTATGCTGGTTATCGTCTGTCCGTTTATTTTCGCGGCTTGTGTCGGTTGTTGGCAAGTGGGATTAACAGCAAGTGAAGCATGGAAACTGTTGTGCAGTACCATTCCATCGCTCGTATTAACAGGAATATTGATTTATATAGCAGGCAGTTGTCGGCTTCCGGACTATTACAGCGGTTTATTCTTTACGTTTCCCCTTGTGCTCACCGGAATCCGAATGTTTATGGTGAATCGGGGGCTCATCGAAGGGCGGCATTGGTTCCTGCCTTTGATTCCCTATTGTTATGTTGATCAGGAAAATTCCCTTGGAGCAGCCATGTTGACTTCACTTTGTGCCTTGATTCTTCTTCTTTCAATAAGAGGCTGGTTAAGTGCCCGAACAGAACGACTGGAACAAGTGGAGCAACGGGAGCAGTGTGACCGGTTGGATCAGTCGGATCAATTGGAACGAATAGAACGAATAAATGAAGCTTGTTAATCATTTCAGTTCCGGGCTGTTAGCGTGAAAATTTTCTGTGCCCTTAAACATTGGAAGTACGGAAAATAATGTCGTGTAACACGAAAGTGTGACATAAATAGTAAGGCGGGCAACAATTAGCGTTTGTATACTGCTCGTATAACATGATATCGTATGCAAATTATATACACGTAACATGCCGCGTCTGTTGTGACCGCAAACAGACGGCGTGGGCAAACATTGTCGAAAAATGTGTTGATAAATCTGCCACAGCGGAGAGCGGTAAAACGGTTTGCATATCTTTTTGGATCAGGACTTTGCGGACAAGGCAGCCAGAGCGGAGTGGTTTGGCGGAGAAGACGACTCGATGAAAGCTGTGCCATATTCAGTTTATGTGTCTTCAAGGGCCAGTTTCGCCGTCAACTGCCAATAAAAGTAATAATGGGGCTTTGGGGGGCTTGTCGTTTTCGTCAAAAAATCTATAATAACGATTCCAGCATTATTAAAAGCGGCAAGTCATAATAAGCGGTTCATGCCGGGTATTGTCGCCGTTTGAGCGTGCTGGTGATTGCGAAAGTAGAATTGTCCAACTCGATCAGTTGAAACAGAGGAAAATGAAATGTCTCGTGTTTGTGAAATTTGCGGAAAAGGCCGTCTGTGCGGTAATAATATGACCACCCGAGGACGCGCGAAGTATTTGAAAGGTGTTGGTACCAAGGTTACCGGAATTTCCCGTCGCTTTTTCCATGCCAATCTTCAGAACGTGCGTATCACGACCGAAAATGGAACACCGAAAACCGTGCGAGTTTGTACGCAGTGCCTTCGCAGTGGCGCGGTGACCAGACGGGTTCATGCCAAACCGTTCAAGATGGTTGAAGACCAGAAGTGATTTTGACATAAGAATCGCTTGTAAAAATCGTCCGACCAGCCGCCTTGGTTTTTTGATTCTTCGATGATGAAAGATGACAGGCCAGACCAAGACGGTCGGATATTTCTTTTTGCAACGTTTATGCTTGTATGTCAAGGGTCGCTGCCATGTCCTTATTTGAATCCGAGGAACGACAAAATCGCATCAGCGCCCTACCGCTAGCGGCCAGAATGCGTCCGATCAGTTTGAATGAATTTGTCGGACAGCAGCATTTTCTTGGTCCGGGCAAGCTTCTTAGACGTCTTCTTCAAGCAGATCGCTTGGGTTCTGTGATTTTTTGCGGTCCACCCGGCACGGGTAAAACGACGCTTGCCTGGATTCTTTCGCGAGAAAGCCGCAGTACGTTCAAGCAACTCAGTGCCGTTTCCGATGGAGTCAAGCAGCTTCGTGAAGTTTTGTTGGAAGCACGAGAGCGTTTGGCGGTGAGTGCGCAGCGGACGTTGCTTTTCATCGACGAAATTCACCGATTCAATAAGTCGCAGCAGGACGTTCTTTTGCCTGAAGTGGAGCAGGGAGTCGTGATCCTGGTGGGAGCCACGACAGAAAATCCTTATTTTACGATCAATAACGCTTTATTGAGTCGAAGTCGTGTCTTCCAGTTTGAGCCGCTTGCTCCTGACGACATTAAAACGCTTATAGGCCGCGCGGCGACTGATAGCGAGCGTGGACTGGGCCGTTTTTCGATCGCGTTGCATGACGACGCGTTGGACTACATCGCCGATATCAGTGACGGCGATGCCCGTCGGGCACTGTCTACGTTAGAAGTTGGGGTCTTGTCGAGTTTGGAGGATGATGAACGGGCGTTTTTGCGAAGAGGCGGAACAAAGACGATCGAGTTTACGCGGGAATTGGCCGCGGAGTCTGTTCAAAAGCGCATTATCGGATATGATCGCGATGGTGATACGCATTACGATACCATCTCTGCGCTCATTAAGAGTATTCGCGGAAGTGATCCGGATGCCGCAATTTATTGGTTGGCCCGAATGCTTGAAGGGGGCGAGGATTTCCGTTTTTTAGCCCGGCGACTTGTTATACTTGCCAGTGAAGATGTTGGTAACGCGGACCCGGCGGCGCTGCCTTTGGCGGTTGCGACGGCTCAGGCGTGTGAAATGGTTGGCTTGCCGGAGTGCAAATTGAATCTTGCCCAGGCGGTAACATATCTTTCGTGTGCGCCGAAATCGAACGCGGCGACGACGGCGATTTTTACCGCGATAGACGATATGAAGAACGGTCGAATCGTCCCGGTACCACGACATCTTCGAGATTCACATTACAAAGGCTCGGCGAATTTTGGACATGTCGGATATCAATATGCACATGATTTTGCCGGCGGGATTGTTTCGCAAGAATATTTGGGCGTTGATCGCGAATACTACACCCCGAGTGACCGCGGATACGAAAAAGAGCTTGGTGAGCGACTTGCGAAAATTCGCGCAATATTACATGGTCCAAAAGACGAGCAATCGTCCGAATCCGAGGTTGACGAAAAAGACTTGAACAAGCAAAAGTCTTCTGACGTCCAGTCACTTGCCGAAGAGAAAGGGCTCTCGGGGCAAGAGTCTGTTGGCGATATGGAGATCGATAAGAATATCGATAAGAAAGAAAATAAAAATCAAAAGGGAACGAACGTTTCCCGGCAAAGGAGTCATGATGGCAACTGATTTTGATAATGAATCGTACGAAAACGGGACATGCCCGGACAACTTACCATCGAGTAATTCGTCTGAAGCGGCAAATGAGAATGTCGCCAAAGACATTGTTGATATTAAGCAGGAGTCGACGGCCGCGGAATACGGCAATGCCCAGACTCATGGCGATGAACCTGAAGAAAATTCGCGTCCGTTTAAGATCAATGTTTCCGAACGGGTCAAACGGTTGCCTCCTTATCTGTTTGCCGAACTCAATGCGCTCAAGTACGCCAAGCGTCGCAGTGGTTGCGATGTGATTGACCTTGGCATGGGGAGTCCGTCGGACCCACCGTCGCAATTGATCGTTCAAAAGCTTGCCGAAGCGGCGGAGAATCCGCGATTGCATGCTTACAGCAACGCGAGGGGGCTGCCGAATTTGCGTCGAGAAGTCGCTGCCCGATATTTGAAGTATTACGGAGTGCGACTTGATCCGGACAGCGAAACAATTGTTACGATTGGTTCCAAGGAAGGCTTGAGTCATATTCTGCTTGCTCTGATTGGTCCGGGTGATTTGGCCATTGTACCGGCACCCTATTTTCCGGCACATCTTTATGGAGTAATGCTTGCCTCCGGGGAGACCCTTGCCCTTGATGTGCGTGACCCGGAAAAACTGTTGTCGCAGGTCGCTGTGGCTTGCCAAACGCACTGCCCGCGTCCGAAACTCATGTTGGTCAATTATCCGCATAACCCGACGTGTACCGTGGTTGAGCGTGATTTTTATGTTGATTTGGTTCGATTGGCGAAAAAGTACGAGTTTATGGTCGTGAGTGATTTGGCTTACGCGGATATTACATTTGACGGGTACAAAACGCCCAGTTTTCTTTCTGTCCCGGGCGCGCTTGATGTTGGAGTCGAAATGACGACCATGTCGAAGAGTTATAATATGGCCGGGTGGCGAATCGGTTACTGCTGTGGTAATCGCGAAATGATTCGTGCGCTTGCGACCATAAAAACATATTATGACTACGGAACGTTTTCGCCGATGCAAATAGCGGCCATTGTCGCCATTCGTCAGTTGGACGCCAAAGTTCAGGCCCAGGCGAAGATTTACGAGCACCGCCGCGATATTCTTTGCGAGGCGATATCCCGCATCGGTTGGGAGGTTGTCAAGCCGAAAGCGTCGATGTTTGTTTGGCAGAAGATACCGGAAGTTTGGCAGCAGAAGATGAGTACATTCGATTTTGCGATGAAACTTCTGAAAGAAGCGAACGTTGTTGTGAGTCCGGGTTCGGCGTTTGGTCCATTGGGTGAAGGCTATATGCGTTTGGCGCTTGTGGAAAAAGACGAACGGCTCAAGCAGGCGATTCGACAAATAGGTCGCGTGCTCAAAGACGGAGAGTAAATTGCGTTTACGCACGTGTTGCGTCCGATGTTTGCCGGCGTATGGAAAGACGTCTTGATTCAACGTGAGACAACACGTTCTCGGGCGATTCTTGAAACAAACGCGGGGTGATTCCCGCGTTGTCTGTTTTGTTACGAGTCGGGGAAAAACGAGTCATTCCCTTTTCGACGAATAAGGATTGTTTTTATTTTCCGGTTTCCAATCTTGAACCTCTGCTCTTCAATATAAAACCATCCTCCATGGTAAACGCTTTGTCCCCGAAATTGACCGTAGCGCGTGTTCCGTTTGCAAAACGGGATTGCTGAACTTTTCGATCCGGAGTCAACCACCGGTAATCGACCATTGGGACAGAGCCGGTCAGTTTGGCGACAGGAGTGGTCATTTTGACGCTTTCGGCCAATTGCGTTTGAATTTTCGCAAACGTATCTTTATCGAATAAATACATGGGAGGAGTACCGCAAACAAAATTTAACAGATCGCGTTTCCACCATATTTTGGGGAATTTATTATTGTAATCGGTCCAATACCAGTAAGAGACAATGCAATCATGAAAGACCATTTCCCAAAGAGGAACGCGTAAATCCTCGCTTGTTCCCATCTGAATAATTTCCGGAACATCGTCGTATATTTCCCACATATTACGGCCTTGTCCCACCCGATAATGATTGGGAGCGCTGAAGGCTCCTTCGAAATAATCACAGGAAGGGACAAAGCATTCAAGTCCGTCCTCCGTTCCGGTGATCAAATTGAATTCACTGGCAGGCAAATATAAAAGACTTTGCCGCTGTCCGAGGCTTTCGCGGTGGTTGATCGGATGTTTTGGATTCCAGCAGTCCCTCAAGCCGGTACCGGTTGTATCCAGGAAACGGGCGGAATAGGGGTCTGTTTTCAGGATTCTGCCGATTCGTTCTCTTGCGTACTCGACAGCCCGGGCATCACAAAGTTGAGCGCAATGAATTTTTGGTTTCGAAGGGTCTTTTGGGAATACTCCCCAGCCGCGTGCCGGTTTGCCTTGGGAATCCAGTATCATATCATTATTTTTCCAAATCTCCGGAATCCAATCGCTGCTGACGTACCTCAAGTCTTTTAGTTGGTCAGGTTCGATGAAATCGCTGTAAATATCATAGCATCCAACCAGGATACGGGGAATCTTTGCAAGTTCACGAACTTCCTGAGTAGTTGATCGCAGTCCCCAAAACGCTTCCGCGCCGCCTGCACAGTTCATAAGAAAATTATCAAACCCTAATTCTTTAAGCCGTTTAGCCACACTG
>JAQVID010000672.1 GCA_028695865.1 Thermoguttaceae bacterium
TAACCAAGCTGCTCGAAAATATGAAGCGTAAATTCATCGTCCGCAAATACGCCAAACGGATTGGCCTTTCCGTAAATACCGGTGTAAAAAGGAGTTTGTTTCCCAAGGCCGCCGGCAAACCAATGACTGGCTCCCTTGTTCCACAAATATTTTTCGGCCGCGAGGATTAATTCTTTGGCAATTTGCTCCGGGCAATCGACTTCCCGACGCAAAATGGGCGAAAAGACAACTCCGGCCAAGGGGTCGATGGTTGTTCCTGCCTGGTTGGGGCCGAAAGAGGCCTGAATAAACCCAACCGGTTCATTTTTGTAAAAAGCCAAAAAGAAGCCGCTCGGGTCGAACAAAGAGTTCCCAAGGATTTGTGCTTCAAGCAAATCGGCATGAAGCGATAAATATTTATTGGGCGCAATATCTGCGTTGCCGTTCCAAATATATAATATATTGGCAGGATCTATATTGTTGAATGAACGAATTGTCAACATATTTTGGACTCGATGGGCCAACAGGCATAAACAAAACCACTACAAAAATCCAACGACTGACGCGAATTAACCTGTATAAAAGGGAATTTGCGACCGTTATGTTCGGTATCTCGAATGCAACCGTTTGCATTTTACTTTAAGCGAAAACGCGGTAAGGGAAGGTCGCACACAGACAGTTTTACTTATAACTCTTAACATCATATCATCAAGCTGGAAATATCCAAGTAAACAAACCAAAATTTTTGCTTTTTTTTGAAAAACCTTTTTGCTTTAGTGGTTGAAAATATTGGGAACTTGCGGTAAAATACAGAAGTAGGATTATGAATGGAGCGTTTGCGGCTCATTGGGTTGCAGGACGTTGCTTGGAATAAAACGAATTATAAGCGCAAAAATCGTGTTTTTGCTGCGGACCTCATCTTGTTCCAAGTTGTTATTATCGAATAGGCCAGACAGGATTATCAGAAATGAATATGGTATCGAATTTTGTTCAAATGCAAATGTTTTCACCTTTGTTTGCGGTTCCAAACTGGGTTAAGGCTTTGACCTGGATCGATATAGCCGCCCTGGGGGTCATTGCCGTTTTCCTTATTCTGATTTATTTATTACGAACTTGTTTTCCCAAGGTCGGGGCCATTGCCTGGGTAACCGCCAAAGAGTCTCTGGTTCAGCCTCTGTTTTTAATTCTCGTTCTGGCGGGCGTGTTTGGATTGGCAATTTTCCTCTTTCTTCCGTACCACACACTTGGTGAAGATATCAAGATCGTGATTTCGCAAGGCCTGACCTTGGTCAAGCTGTTTGCGGTATTCCTTGCGATTTGGACGGCCAGTACAAGTATCGCCGATGAAATCGAAGGAAAGACGGCCCTCATGATTTTGGCCAAGCCGGTCGGGCGTCAGACGTTTGTCGTTGGTAAATATTTTGGCGTCATGATTGGCGTTACGGCCATATTTATTATATTGGGACTGTTTTTCGTCAATACGATCGGTTATAAGCTTGTTTACGATGCTCGTGAGTCGGCCAAAGATGTTCCGACCGCGATTGAATGTTATCAGTATGTTTTAACGATTTTGCCCGGGCTGTGCCTGGCCTTTTTTGAAACCATTGTGCTTGCGGCGATTTCGGTTGCGATTTCCACACGACTTTCGCTCCTTCCCAATTTGGCGATCTGCCTGACGATTTACGCGCTTGGGCACTTGGTCCCGATGATCGTCGTCTCGAACGCCGCCAGCCAAATGCCTCTGGTCGCGTTTTTCGCAAATCTGGTCTGTGCCTTCCTGCCTGTCCTCGACCATTTTAATATGGAAACGGCCGTTGCGATGAACAAAGAAGTTCCTCTGAATTACCTCTGTATTTCAGGTGCGTATTCAATGTTGTTCGCCGTGGTCGCCATGGTCCTGTCGCTGGCTTTGTTCGAAGACCGCGACCTGGCCTGACCTTCCGGGTCCTGCCAATCCCGGCGTCCGGGCATCGTTGTGCGATCAAGTGTTCTCTTTCCGCAACGCAAGAAAGACGCCGCGTTCTCTTTCGGCCCTTATGGCAAGGTTCAATCCTTACCGTTTGAACTCCCGTTTTATTTAATTAAGAGTGACGACACAAAATGCTTATCGGTCCTGTTTTTACTCGTGAGGTTACGATTGCTCCCCGTCGGGAACGTACTTATATTGCCCGAAGTGTTTACGGAGGGCTCCTGGTGCTTTTGATCAGTACGGTCTGGCTTGTTATGACTGGAACGCAAATTATTACCGATACCGGAGACTTTGCCCGATTCGGCGCGTCACTCTTTTCCCTCCTTGCCCCACTTCAGCTTGTGATGATGCTCTTTTTTGCCGGACTCTTGAGCGCTTCTGCCGTCGCGCAGGAAAAAGACCGGCGAACGCTTCTGCTTTTGCTCCTTACCAATCTGTCCAACAGCGAACTCGTCTTGGGTAAGCTCCTGGCCGCCTTGCTTGAAGTCCTTGTGTTTTTGGTCATATCGCTCCCTATCTTCATGCTCGTTTCCCTGCTCGGTGGCGTTTCCTATTATCAGATTGTACGCGTTTTGCTCGTAACGCTTTTTGGTATGCTCGCTTGTGGTTCGGTTGGCTCCTGTGTCGCTTTACGACGCGAAAAAACATTTCAGGCCGTCGCGGCGACTGTGTTAATCCTCGTCATTTGGCTTGCGTTTTGGG
>JAQVID010000041.1 GCA_028695865.1 Thermoguttaceae bacterium
GCCCAAGCGACACAGGGAGTAAATCAATGGCCCGGCGACGACCTTGCTGATCGCGGTTTGTACAGAGTATCCCGCGAGGCTTGTTCACAACGACATAGACCGGTTTCATTCCGCGAAGCTCTTCGCCGTCTACCCGAATTTTTTGCGACATCGGAAAGACACGAACACCAAGTTCGCTCACAACCTTACCATCGACATCGACGCGGCCGGTTGTAATCAATTCTTCACACTGACGTCGCGAACCAAAGCCGGCTGCCGCAAGTATTTTTTGCAAGCGGTGGCCGCGAAATGAATCATCATCCTGCGCGTCTCGGGCAACAGTCGTTCGGTCAAATACGGATTGCGTTCGTTTCAAAGCCGCTTTGAACTCTTCGCGATCTTGTCGGTTTTGAAGTTTGGCCGCTTGTTTCGACGGAATACCGCTTCGGCGATTTTCAGACTTCCCGGCGAAAAGCCCAGTATCTTTTGAACGTCCTGCCGACGACGAACGACCTGCCGATGGCGAACGACCTGCCGACGACGAACGACCAGCCGATGGCGAACGACCTGCCGACGACGAACGACCGGAACTTGGGCGACCGGCATTCGATCGTGATTTGGGATTGCGTGCTGCACTCATTTGTATATTCTCCTCTTATTCGCCCGTGGAACCGATTTTTCCGAACCGAATATCCAAAGGCAAAAGTTCATTGCGTTTCAAGTTAACAGAAAAAGTCTGATTGTCAATGCGTTGTGTCACGGGCAACGATTTGGCGGCCTTGTCGGCTTCTGATTCTGTTTCTGATTCTGTTTCAGTATCATCAGTATCAGTATCATCAGTATCAGTATCATCAGTATCAGTATCAGACGTCGTACCCGTTTCCGTATTACCGTTTTTCGATTCTGCTTTTTCAATATCGCTTTCTGAATCGTCCGTACTGGCAGAATCAAGCGATTCAGATTGCGTGGTTTCCGAAGCAGTTTGCCCGGCCGGTCCGGAAGGCGTCGGCGGATCAGAAACAGTTTGCCCGTCTTGCGATACACTCAATTCGTCCGGGGTCCCGCCGGTTAAATCCGCAACCTCAAGTTGCTCCACTTCAGAACAAAATCGAAGCTGTACCGACGAACTTGTCGCTTCCCGTTCCAAAAGCGTCAGTCTGAATCCGTCTGGACGCGTCCTGTCCGTTTTGACTGGATTGTCCGGCAAGTCCGAACCACACGTGTCCGTATTATATACCGGCTCCACGTCGATCGGAAGGGCACCCCCAGTGTGCGATTCTAAGTCAAAGAAGCGGCGGAAATGCTCCTGCGGTTGATTTTTCGGGGACACAACCTGTGGAACCGGTCCGAAAAATCCGAGAGCCGACGCCATCGGATCAGGCAAATCGACTCCGACTCCAAAACGAAACGTCCGCTGCGATTCATTCTTGGGAATCAGTATCGAATCGATACGGGTACTTCCCTGAAGACGATAGAACGGATAACCGTTGGACAGAATCGTCATCCCGATATTCTCTTCACTGCGAATATCGACGCATTCGGGAGCCTGTAAAAAATCGCGGTCACTCTTCCACAGCATCTCATGCACACCAGCGCGAACTTCCGCAAACGTGTCTTTCCAAGCGAATCGGCAACCGAAATAATTGTCCCAGGAATGTTCCGTCGGTAATTCCTTCGGCTGAAATGTTATTTCAACATCAATCACCGGATAATTGCGACGCATCGTAAGCGTTTGTTCATATTTCGCGATGGAGGTTCCGTCGGGAAGAACAAGTCGACCGATTACCTTGAGGCATCCTTCCACCGGACCGGTCGAAAGAATACGAAACTTGTCGGCTGCCATGATTGTATAGCCGTAATGACCGCTTTGCCGGTCGCGGCCATCACACTGACACTGTAATTTCGACATTTTGAGTGCAAGTTGCCATGAGAATCGATTGCCAAAGCCCGGACGACGCAATAATCCTTTGGAAAACTCGATTCCACTGGGATCGTTTAGCGTCGAAAGACGCTTCACCACTCCGGTTGACCGATCAACGCGAAGTTCCATCTGCCCGTTTCGCATGACATAATAGGCGCCGCCCTCGTCGCGTGCCCGGGCATTGTCAATGAGCTCAACCATGCGCGGCTCGACCGGTCCGGCTTGAGATGAACCGAACCATTTCTGCTTAAGTCCGGTCCAAAAACCGGTCTTGACCACACTTTGCGATTGCGGCGAAGGGTCGTTTTTGCCCTTCTTTTTTTTCTTTTTGCGATTTTCTTTAACCTCGACGGGAACGTTTTCGAAACGAAGACAAACGCGACTCATCGGAGGAAGTTCCAAAAGCGTTTCCGTCCTGTCGTTTACATGCGAAACAACCAGAACATGTCGGGCAAACTCGGGCGGAACGGATTCCGGACGGCCAGGAGCAATAACCGTTTTCGGGAACAGCGACACATTGGTAAACAAGGCCGTATTCGGCGGAACTTCCCCTCCGGCCGGAATCTCGTCCGCTTTTGGATCAAGTTCCATGACAGTCTGACACCGACTTGCCAGCGCCGCGAAATAATCGGAATAATACCTGTTCCACTGCGAGACCGGATCGGCCTGATCATTCTTGGAGGCTCGCGTCAAGGCATTGGTTCGAAAATCGTCTTTTTTGAGGAGCTTTGTTTGTCCCGCGGTTTTCGTCAGTTCGATGTATTCGGACAGACCATTGAATTCGGCGATAATCGGCGTAAAACGATTGGTTCTGGCCATATCGCCCCACCAGAGTACTTCGCGATCAGGCCGATGCGAATAGACCGAGGTCATTACATCGTCACTGTGCCACGCGTATCCCAAGTCGTCGAGCAATTCCATGAACGCACTGGTATCTTCGGCATCGACCGGACTTTTGGCCAAGGTCGGCAGCATCGTTCCGCTTCGATCCTTCCAGTTCACACGCGTTTGGTTTTTGTAGTCCGTCGTCCAGCCGTCCAATGTAAAAAGGAGAGACGCCTTAAAACCGGTCAATCGCAATAACTGCGGAAGAACAGGCGTCAGGCCAGCCCGATATCGACCGAAATAACGCGGGGTCTTTCCCAAAAACGCCGACAATTCATCCCGACCTTGTCGCAATCGCCGCAAAATGTCCGTTTGGGGCATAAGATAAAGCGAATGCTCTCCCTCATCGGCGCACAAAAGCTCTACACGTCCCTGGGCAATCTCTTTGCGCAGAAAATCAATTGTCCTGGGATACCGGCTGGCGGCGCTTGAAATAAAATCGACGTCGGGGAGTAAATTGGTTTTTTCGCCCCGCTGTGCCCGACGTTTGAGCATGCGCAAAAGAGAGTCGGGCCCGTCTTCCGGCGATAATCGCGTCAGATCGACAAAACGCGCCGGGGACGGAAAATAATATTCCGTCGCCTGACATACCAGATCGAATCCTTTTTGCAATTCGTCATGGGTCGCTTGAATATCGCCATTGTTTTCGCGATACGCCTTCACCGCGGCAAGGAAAACGCGTTCCAATTCAGTCGAGTCAATATCGCTCATGTACCGCAATTTCCGCGTGAGCAGGTCCGATATGAAATAAGCCAAACCGAGCGAATAAAACGAATCGACAAGATCGGCGTCAAACGTCGCGTCTTCTTTTCCGATTCGATGAAGTATTTCTTTGACGATCGCCTGACGCGTTGAACAGCCGCGAATCAAAATCGCTTCCGACTCTTCCAACTTGGCCATCGCTTCCTGGGGGACAAGCGATTCGCACGTCGGAGGAACGACCACCAGCGAATAGGTTCGGGACGTGTTGGGACTTCCGGCTGGTTCCCATTCCGGTAGTGCCGCCTCATGCTCCAGCAGAAGCGGATGAAACAATGATGTCCACGCGGCGAATATTTCATCCGCCTCGTCACTTGGACGGTTGAGCGAAAAATCTTCCAAACTGTAACATGGGAGCAAAACAAGCACAGCGACACTCCGAACCTGATAGGAAAGGCTTCTTGATAAGCAAGATAAAATTGTTACTCAACCGGCGGCATGATTTCCTGACTGCTCATCAACGACGGATGATACCATGTCAGTTTGTTCCTTCACGGCCTGTTTGGCAGTGAGGTATCTGAAATATTGAGCCAAAATAATTCCCGTGAACATGCAGCCGAATGTGTACAAAGCACAACATAGCGCCGCGTTGGGTTCGTCAGGAAAATATTGCCGGGCCAAAAAAGTTCCCAGGCCGGCGTTTTGCATTCCGACTTCAAGCGTAAGAGCCCGACGCATTCCGCCATCGATGCCAATAGCATGACCCCCGAAGTACCCTGCGGCATAACCACCCAAATTAAGAAACATCATCGCGACAAACGGAAGCAGGGGCAGCAGCCCGAATTGACTGCGATTATCCGCCACGACCGACGCGATAATCCAAATAATTGCGACGTTGGCCATGATTTCACCCAAGGCCACGGCTGCCCTGTGCCACGCTTTCCAAATTTGCGAAAGCGTAAAACCGACCACTACCGGACAGACCACCGTTAAAAGCAATGTCTTCGAAACACTAATCGCGTCCAGCTTGAGTGACGAGCGTACATGCTCCGCGGCCGATGTAATAAACGCCATCCACGACCCCGATTCGCCCGCCGCGGCACCCGTCGCGTTCAAATCCAAACCCAGCAGACAAACAAGCGTCAGCGGAACAACGATCGGCGAAACAAGTGTGGCACTCGTCGTCAGACCGACCGAATAGCTCACGTTTCCCCGGGCAATCATGGTCAGCATGTTCGACGCCATGGCTCCCGGAACGCAACCGGCCATGATGATTCCGATTCGATAACCCCCTTCAATGTGAAAAACAACCGTGACAAGCCACGCCAGAAGCGGCATGGAAAGGTACTGAACACACGTACCACCCAAAACCGATTTCCACCGCAGGGCGACCATTTTCACTTCGTCCAGGGGCAGAAGCGACCCAATCGCAAGCATCGTTACCGCGATCAGACACTGCATAAACAGCTTGGATACAGCGAAGGGATCAAACGCTTGAGCGCCGAAGAGTTGCGGCCAGCCAAAGGCCAACAGGCATGTCAGGCACAGCCAAATCAACAGGAACTTTGAAAGGTAAACACGAATAAAAGTCAACATGACAAATTACAACTCCAGGACGCTCTATGGGTATCGAACAGTGATCTCGAATCAGGCGTCTGCCTTAATCGATTTGTCGAACGCACTGTCAAACGCAATCTTGCTCGGAGCAAAATCAACTTTCTTGACAAACTCAAACGCTTCCTTGCCGCCAAAGGTTCGTTCCATGCCGGAATCTTCCCATTCGACAGAAAGAGGTCCCTGATAATCAATATCGTTGAGTGCCCGAATAATCTCTTCAAAGTTGACACTGCCATGACCGAGCGAACGGAAATTCCAACCGCGACGCCAATCGCCGAACCCCAAATGACTGCCAAGAATACCATTCTCGCCGTCGAGCTGAAGAGCCGCGTCTTTCATGTGAACGTGATAAATCCGGTCGGGGAAACGGCGGATAAATTTCACCGGATCAATACCTTGCCAAATCAAATGACTCGGGTCAAAATTGAAACCGAATGCCGGATGATTACCCAACGCGTCGAGTGCCATTTTCGCCGTGTGAATATCAAACGCGATTTCCGTCGGGTGAACTTCCAACGCAAAACGAACCCCGTTCTCCTGGAATACGTCCAAAATAGGCGTCCAACGTTCGGCCAAAAGCTCAAATCCCTTCTTGATCCATGCCGGCGGAACCGGCGGGAACGAATACAAGTAAGGCCAAATGCTCGAGCCCGTAAAGCCCGTGATCACACCAACGCCAAATTTCTTCGCTGCCCTGGCCGTGTCTTTCATGTGTTCAATTGCGCGAAGTTGAACTCCTTCCGGCTGGCCGTCGCCCCAAATATAGTCGGGCAAGACCGCTTGATGTCGCGCGTCGATATTGTCCAGGACAGCTTGTCCCGGGCAATGATTGCTCAAAGCCCAGCACGACAGGTTGTACTTCTTCAATTGCGCCCATTTCTTTTCGCAGTAATCACTTTCGTTCAAAGCGCGTCGGACATCGAAATGACTTCCACCGCAAGCCAACTCGGCCCCGTCAAAGCCAATCTCCTGCATCATGGCAAACAGATCGTCCGCCTGCAAATCGCCCCACTGACCGGTAATCATCGTAATTGGTCGTCCCATGAAACAGCCTCCCGTAAAAAAGCGTGTAAAAAATATTTTCCCGATCGTTTAGCAGGCAAACACCAGGTTTTGCCCGTACACGATTCGATTACAAAAAACGAGCTTGACAATTTCCGTTTTCGCCGTTACACTAAGAAGCAGAACAACGGCGTCTTCCAGGCAAGTCATTCGCGTTTTCATTATTTTATCATTTTTTGACGGTAGAACAAAGACATGCCACCGGAAAAATTGCCAAATATCCGTTTTATCTTATCTCTTTATCGCCAAAACAGGGATTAATTTACCGCGAGGCCCACATAATTCCCTTTTTGGCGCATAGTAACATGACAAGAGAGAATCACCAGCGACAAAAAACGTTGCTTTGTTACGTAAATATATTTTTAAAATACTTTACAAAAGGAAGTGAACATGAGCGAGAATATTAAAATAATTGAATCTCCGGCCGATTTTGCCTCCACAATCGCAACCGGAACGGTTTTGGTCGATTTTTGGGCCCCCTGGTGCGGACCGTGCCGCCAGCAGCTCCCCATTTTGGATAAAGTTGCCGAAAAATTCCTCGGAAAAGCAACCGTTGCCAAGGTCAATGTTGACGAGCAAGGCGAACTTGCCGCTCAATTTGGGGTGGAAGCGATTCCAACCTTGATTGTCTTTAAAAACGGAGCCCTGGTTAAGCAGTATACAGGAGTTCAAAGCGAAGCGATTCTGTCGTCCGCCCTGGAATAACAGAAATTGAACAATGATGTCGGATATTTTGATTGAGTGGAATGGACGCAGGCGGCGCGTTTCTGTGTCGCAATTGTTCGCCTACGCCCGAAAAGGAATCATCGGCCCGGAAACGCGCATCTGGTATCATGACCGCGAATCGGTCTGTGGCAGGGTCAAAGGAATCGTCTTTGCGAACGAAATTCCCTCGTCGGGTCACGGATGGTCACGCCGGCAAGTTGTTCCTGTTCCGCAAACGCGTCACGCCCGGGAAGCAAGAGCCGATATATCGCTCAACGAACCGCCCCAAAACGAACCGTCTCAACATGAAAACGCGACTACCGCGGACGAATCGCCCAATCGCTGCGTCAGTGGAAACTCCCAAACGACTGCCGCGACGGAATCGGGCGAAACGGCGCAGGAACCATACGATTTTATCTTTGAGGAAGACTCGCACGCGGGAACAAGACGCGTCGTCTTGGTCTGCATGTTTGCCCTCATGATTTTTCTTGGCTTGGCGATAACGGTCACGGTGTGTTTGACACATATTTTTAATTCCGCGAAAGCCAGGACGAAACCGGAAGAAGCAACGTCCGCGCAAGTGATTCATTCGACGCAGGAAACTTCGGCCGATCCGTCGGTCGCGTTTGCGACAGAGTCGTTTGATCGAAATATTCAGAATGTACCCGTTCCCTGTCAGGGGCATGATCTTGCCCGCATATTCCGAACACTTGAAATTCGCGATGAAGACCAGACACCGGAAGAATCAACCCTTGACTATGCCAAGCGAATCGCCGCGGAAGAAAGTCAACCGTTATACGGTGAGGTTGGAATCTTTTCGACGTTTGCGTTTACAGCCCATTTCGAATATGACGGCACGCGATACAATGAGTATCATTGGTCACTTGCGATCGATTCCCTCTTGGCGGAGAGGGATGAACAAGTAATTTTGAGACTGGAGAATGAACGAAATGTATGCGTCCAGGATTATTTGGACATGGTCAAACCACAGCGGCGGGACCAGATTCGTCAATCGCAATATTCCAATTACGGCGTTCGTATTGTTCCCCCGGATGGAGTGACATCGTCGTTCCCGCAGGGTCGAGTTGTTCGCGTTGTCATAAACGACAGCGGCGAATATGCCCCGGCAGGAGGAGTGCGTCTCCTCGTGGTCGGACGGTTATGCCGCGATCCCCATCCCACCGCGACCAATACAAAAAAAGAAATTCCAGGCCGCTATATCGGCGTGAGTCGTTCCAGTCAAACAAATTATGTATTCATGTTGTGCCCTTCGTTTTGGGTTTACAACGATGCAACCGGTAAAGTCTATGCCCGTTTTTCGTATGAGCAACTTCTCGGAAAAGATATTGACGTCAATGTCCCGGAAGAAAACAGGTCGACGCAAGACGAATAGCCTTTCATCGCATGAACAGACCACACTTGGGCAGACCTTTTTAATCTCCCGGCAATTCCTGTCGCCCGCGAATCGCGTCGGACAGCATTTCCTTATTGGCGAATTCAAGCGTACTCCCACTGGTTATTCCCCGGGCAAGCCGCGTGATTCGAATCGGCACCCCTTGCAGTTCGCTCGTAATGGTCAAAGCGGTACCATCGCCCTCGACCGTGGGATTCGTCGCCATGATCATTTCTTTGAAGCCGCCCTTTTTGACTCGTTTGACCAACGCGTCTATGGTCAGTTGCGAAGCCGTAATACCGTCCAGCGGCGAAATGCGTCCCCAAAGAACATGATATAAGCCGTTGTACGTTCCTGTTTCTTCGAGTGAAATCAAATCGCGAGGTTCCTCAACAACGCAAAGAACCGTTCGATCCCGTCTGTCGTCTTTACACACGTCGCAAAGCTCGTCTTCCGCCAAATTATAGCACTCACGGCAGTAGTGAACATTCTCTTTCACCGCGCGAATGGAGTCGGCAAGCTCCATCGCGTCTTCCTTGTCCGTCTTCAATAGATAATACGTAATGCGCTGCGCCGACTTCTTGCCTATGCCGGGCAATTTTTCAAACGCTTTCATCATGCGAACAACCGATTCGGACAATTCCGTCATGGGTGAATTCCTTTCAACTTGTTTCAGTAAGTCCGTGTGCCTGAAAATACAATCTGCTTCGCCGTCAAAATTCTGTATCCATGTTACCGCTCCGTGTTACCGCTCCATGTTATAACATCAAGGTTATCACGCCGGAGTTATAATGAAATCAATACCTGATAAACGAACGAAATGACCTTCTTTTCTCTTGGGGCAATGACAAAATCCCAGCTTATTTCCTGACGCCGGTTAATTCCGGTCTGCTTATCGGTAAGAACAATTGTCTTACCGGTTGGCTGCTTGGCAGACGATTGCAGAACGGATTGGTCTTGAATCAATTCCCCGGAAAAACGACGCCGAAGAATCGAGCGAATTTCCTCTTTGCGATGATTGGTTAATTCGATGGTCGCCTTGATCGTTGCGATTCGATAGGAATGACCATTGACAACGACGGTCGCGCGACCTTCCGAATCGGTCGAAACACGCTTGAAATCGACGCCCGGCGGAAGCGCCAAGAGCGAATCAAGTCGATTCCCCAAAACGGCTGTGCCCACATTCTGCCGCACTGTTTCGAGCAAACCGTCTCCGGTTGCGTTTCCGGTGATTTTTGTTGGTTCGTCAGGCAAGGACATTGCCGGGGGAACAGTCGCGGCACGATTGGTTTCCTTGCCCGCGGGGGACGCGGCCATGCCCGCTTTCGCTTCCGACCCTTCCGACACAGACGCGACTTCCTCTTCTTTTGACAAGGCAAGCAAACTAAGCGCCTTGTTCACCGCAAGCGAATTGTTCTGGCCCGGACTTGTCCAAAAAGAGAGCGTCTGACCAACGAATCGGGTTTTATCCGATATGCTTGCCGGTCCGGTCGTCATGGGAAAATCGAAGGGATTGACGAATTGCCAAACGTCCCACGGTTCGCTAAAACGCCCAAAACCGGCTTGATCCATATCACCCGAAGTCGTTCTTCCGTAATACGGGCGATTACGACGCGATTCGTCGTTGCGTCCCAACTCGTCACGATCGTCCGGGATGTTCCAACAAATAAGACGTTCATACGAAGTCTGTTTCGTCGCCGGCTGAAGATACAATCGTTCATTCTTTTCAAGGGTTAAGTTACCGACCGCTTGAAATACAAGATCAGGTCCCTCTCCGGCAGACGGCCCAGGCAGATTTTGCTCACGGTCTGTTTGCGGCGAAGGGGCGACCGCGTTAGACATAACCTGCTGCGCCGCGCCGACAAACGGAACTCCTTTGTCTTCCGAAGCGGTAAGACGCTCGAAGAAATATTCCATGGAAACCGCCGGAGCAAGCGGCGACGGCACACCGTTCATGGCAATTTGCGGATAGCCGCTGATCAAAAAGACCGCAACATCTTTGAAGGATCGCCATTGATTGACCAGCAGAGCCGTTTGCGTCACCTTGATTTTATTGTCCGCTTCTGAACCGACTTTCCACGCGGGAGCCCAGGTCATTCCCCGGGTCAAATAGGAAATCGATATTTTGGTCGGAGTCGCGGCTTTTGCTCTGTCGCCCGGGACATTGAACAAAATAACAGGTCTCTTGCGTATGACCGAAACAGGGCCTTCCCGGAGTTCGACGGACGCGATACCATTTTTCTTCGGAACGACAATGATACTGCCATCCGCTTTTTTCAAAAGAATCTGCTTTTCCGAAGTTGCCGCCTCAGATTCCGGTACCGTATAAATTGAGCTGTAAGAGCGGTACGGGGAAAGTCGCCGCGTTTGAGTCTCGGCGGACGTGCCCTGGACACAGACTTCAGCATCAAAGGGCTGGCCGTGATCCAGTGTAATTCGAACTTGTTTGCCGGCAAAATCGCGGCTCCAATCGAAGTCGTCAACACGGTCAAGCGGCAAAGAAAGCGACCGAAGTTTCGACGTGACCGTAATGCCGTTGTCGCCGTCAAGAAAAAAAGTCCCATGAATGGGAGCCGGCGGAGATTCCCAAATATAGTGTCCGGGACCGGGAAACGAAATTTCTTCCTGAACGACAAGCACACCGTTTTTGAAAACGCCTAACGAAGACACACGACTCTGAACAGGCGTTTCATTTTCGCCCGCCACAGAAAAACAGGTCACGGCACACGAAAAAACGGCAATCGCAATCACGACTGGCAATCGATACACGTCGCACCTCAACTATCTGTCCGATTAAAAATAAACAACTGTTTTAATGTTCCCGGAATTCGCAAAAAACGCAGGGAACGCAAAGTCTGCTTCCACACGGCGCGACAAAATATAATCCGCCGCTTGCCGTCAGTCGTTTGCGCAACAAACGACGCGGGCAACCGCGCCGCCTGTACAGCCTTGTCACGCCA
>JAQVID010000673.1 GCA_028695865.1 Thermoguttaceae bacterium
TTTTGTCTTTTCTGAAAAGGGATCAGATTTGAACTTGAGCCCGCTTCAGGATCGATTCAATTTCCTTATAGCACAGAACCAATGCGTCACGAGCCAGAACTCCGTCGAGAATGGGCGAATTTGTATTGGCTCGGATGTGACTTGTGACTTCGGTCAATTCATTGACGAACGGCGTAATATCGTCGGCTTCTGCAAATTCCGGCTTCTCGACGGTACCGTCTTCGTGGAGTACTGTCACAGGCGTACCGGTAAACGATTCGCAAAAGATCGTCGCCTTTTCGAAATGAACTTCATATCCATGAGTAAACGGACGCCCTTGCTGCATCACACAACCGCTGGTCGCCGTCACCACCAAAGAGGGATCATCGTAGAAAAACTGCGTATTGAAATATTCAGGTACATCACCACGGCAACGACCAATTGAACTGACCGCCTTGGGCATTCCAAACAACAAACGAATGAACTGGGCGTCGTGAATATGAAGGTCAAGCATCGGACCTCCGGACGTCGTCATATTATAGAAGTTCTTGAGCCAAACCGGATCAGAAATGACGCGAAGGAAATTCCCGCCAAGCAATTTACCAAATCGCCCCGAATTTTTCGCCTGAAGAACATAATTATGCGACGGGAAAAACGGAAGTACGTGACCGATCATAAACCGTTTGCCGTTCTTTTCCGCCGCCGCGACCATGGCTATGCCGTCTTCCGCTTTGAGAGCAATCGGCTTCTCGCAGAAAACATGCTTGCCCGCGTTGAGCGCTTTGATCGTGTGTTCCGCGTGGGCACACGGCGGAAGACAAATATCTATTACATCGACATTCGGATCCGCACAAAGATCGTCGAACTTATCATAGGTCGCGATTCCGGTCAAATCCATCATGGTTCCTTGCGGGCCGAAATTTCCCTTGATTGCTCGCCAGTCGCCCTTGAGCCGCTCCGGAATTGTATCGCACATCGCGACTACTTTAACCCCTTCGAGTCTTTGGTAGGCAAGATAATGAATCATGCCCATAAAACCAAGTCCGGTGATTCCAACTTTAATCATATCATCTCCTTCATCTATCCGTTTGTAACCGCGGCCTGTCCGGCCGAAAACAAAACAGGTGCGAACGTACCCATTACACTTAAATCTTAGTTATACACCATCACATACCCCAAAGTAAAGAGTTTTCGCGAGATTCTTTTGAGATTTTTCGCAAATTTTCCGGAAAGGACACAATTGCGTTATAACAAGTACAATACATCGCAAAAACTAATATACGTACACTCCGTGCCGTGACATTCTTTCACTGGTGCTCACGCGATATGATTGACTTTGAGTATTGAAGCTGTTATACTTGGGGTGTTCGGGATGTTTACAAGGGACCGTGACGGAATAACCCGATTCCGACTTCAAGTCCGAGACACGAAAAAGAATAGAGTACAAGGAGAACGAATATGTCATCGAAAGATCGTCGAGAGTTTCTTAAATCAGCCGCCGCAATCACCGCCGCCGCGGTTACCACAGGTATTGTGGCTTCAGAAGCGCATGCACAGAATGCCGGTGGTTACGCTTCCAAAAACTTTAAAGCGGAAGACACCATTAAAAAAGGCGAATGGCGAAGTTCAGGAGCGGATGGAACAGGTATTCCTCTTACCGAACTTAAACGACCTCTCAACATTCTTGTTTTTGGTGCCCATCCGGACGATGCGGAACTCAAAGCGGGAGGTGTTGCGGCCAAATGGGCCGCCAAAGGTCATAAAGTCAAACTCGTTTCCGTCACAAACGGCGACATGGGCTACTGGAAGAACACTGGTATTCCGCTTGCCGCTCGGCGTAAACGTGAGCAGGCCCGGGCATCCGAAATCCTTGGTACCAAGTGCGAAGTTCTTGATATTGGCGATGGTACGCTTGAACCGACGCTCGAAAATCGGCTGAAACTGATCCGCCTGATTCGCGAATGGAAAGCTGATATTGTTATGGGACATCGCCCGACCGATTATCAGGCGGACCACCGATATACAGGTGTTCTCATGCAGGATACCGCTTTTCTTTGTGCCGTGCCTGGCATTCTTCCGGAAATTCCGGTCGTTCCCAATCCGGTGTATTTGTATCTGTATGACTATTTCCAGAGACCGTATCCGTTCAATCCGGATATTGCCGTTTCAATTGATTCAGTTGTCGAAAAGAAAACGAACGCGGTTGATGTTATGGATTCGCAGTTTTATGAAGGAGGTTGCATGTCGAGTGACGCTACGCTCCCCAAAACGCCGGAAGACGCCAAGAAGCGTCGGGCTGAAATTCGCAGACTCCTGGCCGGTCGCAATGAGCAGTGCGCCGATCGATTCCGTGCCGCTTTGATTAAGTGGTATGGAAAAGAAAAAGGCGAAAAGATCAAAAATGCGGAAGCGTTCGAGATTTGCGAATATGGGCGTAAAGTTACGGAAGCTGAAATTCGCTTCCTCTTCCCATTCGATTGATCGCGGCATACGTTATCCCCTCTGGCGAAATGCAATAGCAGTGTTGTGCGAAAGAGGAGTATACCATTAGGGAAAAGGTAACCGTTCACGGCGATTTTTCCTTTCCCACGAAAGGTTGGCCGTGTTCTTCTTACAGAGAGTATAGCAGAACCAACCAGCCACGTCAACGAT